>JBAVRC010000321.1:0-1970 GCA_049694615.1 Thermosynechococcaceae cyanobacterium
AAGCGCAGCGCTTAGCTGGATTTACCTTAGACAAGCTGAAGACCTTTTTTAAGATGACATAAATCTGTAGACAAAAGCTCAAAGAGTGTTGCATAGAAAGCCTTACAGATGAATGAAATAGCCCTGCGCTGGAGAATTATCCTGGCTCCGTTTTTTGAGAAAGACAAGCGTCCTTTACTCTGGCGCAATCTCAGCTTCATGACTTATCGCACGGCGCTGTTTGCGCTTCTGGGATGGTATTCGCCCAAAGCATTACTTTTGTATGTCATTGCTTACATCGCTTTTGTGAATCTGATGCGCTTTGCGGATGCTTTTCACCATACCTACGAGTATGTGATTATGGGGCAGCCCATTCCCAAGCGCGATCGCATTTACGAGCAAGCCCATACCTTCTCAAACTTAGTTTCCACTCGTTTCCCTTGGCTAAATTTGCTATTCCTTAACTTTGGCTATCACAATGCCCATCACCATAATATGAGCACACCTTGGCATGAGCTGCCGAAACTGCATCAGGAGGTCTTTGGAGATACTCCCGGCGGCATTATGCCGCTGCCCACTTTAGTCTGGAATTATCACAAATTCCGATTAAAACGGTTATTTTCGGAGCAAGGCGAAGCCAAGCTAGAGACCACTCAATCGGTGCTGGATGCCTTTACGGGCGGTATTGCAGTGTCCTTCTTAACACCGCCTTAATGGCAACCCCATCGAGAACAACCGTAATCCAGCGTTAGCGGTTTGATATTTGCCGAATTGGTGATCGAGCGCAGTTTCAGACATCTTAGTAGAGGTAAGTGTAGTTCCATGACTCCCCCATTATCTCCAGATCTAACTGCCAAGCTGTGTCGTTGTAATTACTGGGTCAACGGGTTAGCTTTATTTTATGTTCTTGCTGGCTATCTGTTTGCCCTAGTTTGTATTTTCTCAACGGCTTGGCCTGTAAATTTATTAGGCACATTGCTGTTGGTTCATGCCCTAATGCTGGCCGCCTATTTTATTCATGAATTCATTCATGGCACTGTATTTCCAAATCCTGACATCAATGCGATCGCTGGCAATCTGATGCTATTTCTGACCGGTTCATGCTACAGCCGTTTCCGAGATCTGGGACGGAATCATCTAGACCATCATAAGGATCGGGCTGACTTTTCAGCTTTTTCAATTCCTGACTTTCTCAATTCATTGCCTAAGCCCATTCTATATCTAGTTGTTGCCCTGGAATGGCTATACTTTCCGGCCCTCAATTTCATCTTGCGCTGGTTCGGTGCCTTATCGCCATTTTTCAGCCAGTCCCGCCAAGATGAGCGTTGGAAAAATATTTGCCTCTTGACGATACGAGCTGGGTTGTTTGTGAGCTTGGGCTGGTATTCGCTTCGAGCTTTGTTACTCTACTTTTTCGCCTATATATGTTTCATTAATATCTTGCGCTTTGTGGACTCCTTTCAACATACCTATACGGTCTTTCAGCCTGGTCAAAAAATGCCCCGTTACAGCTTAGAGCATGAGGAAACCAATACTTATTCTAATCTTGTCTCTTGTCGTTGGAGCTGGCTGAATCTACTCCTTCTCAACTTTGGCTATCATAATGCCCATCACCGGGTTATCCATTGTCCCTGGTACTTGCTCTCTCAACTGGATGCTGAGTTGAATCCTCCCGACTATCGCCAGCGTATTCCACTGTCTCATTTAATCAGCAACTATCATCGCTTTCGGGTTTACCGCTTATTTAATGGACAGGGGAAGGTTATGGATACAGACAAAGGCTTGAATTTAGAACATTTTGTCGGCGGGATAGGGGTATCGTTCTTGATTTTGCGTGAACCCTTGGACTGGCTGAAGATGCCTGCACTCTCAAATACTGTCTCGTAAAGTAAATGGCACTCGATAGTATTTCTCTCTGGAAAATATCTGCGGAGGATTCGATTTGGGTACCCACTCAATGCGGGACAGCAATACTGCTCTTGCCCTCACCC
>JBAVRC010000322.1:0-4674 GCA_049694615.1 Thermosynechococcaceae cyanobacterium
GCGATCGCGACTGGGTTGGGATGAAGCGTTTGCTCAAATGGCTCAGCAAAGTGACGATGCTTTGCTAGATCAAGAGCTATCCACTGAATGGGAGCAAACTGAATGGGAATGGTAGTCAACCGATTCGATGTGTTTTTGATCAATCTTAACCCAACCATCGGGCGGGAAATCAAGAAAACTAGACCTTGTGTTGTGATTTCTCCCGACGAAATGAATCGCCATATTGGAACCGTAATTGTTGCTCCAATGACCACAAGAAGCAGGACTTATCCAACGAGAATTGAATGTCAATTTCAAGGGAAAGAGGGGCAGATTGTCTTAGATCAAATTCGCACAGTTGATAAAGCCCGACTGATCAAAAAGCTCGGTCAAGTAAGTATTAGTGAACAAGAATTCTTGCTCGACGCATTAGCTGAACTCTTTGCTCCGTAAAATCTCTCCCCTATTCGCGACCTACTCCATTCCAGCAAACATACGTCTCAACTCAGCTTTTAACTACCTACCGAGCCAGAGCCGCTTTATCTTCCGCAGCTTTGGAAAGTGCGATCGCCCAGCCACTGACTCAGCCCATGAGAAGCATCATTTTCTCAATTTACAAAGATAAAGCGTTTAGTCTCTAGCTAAATTGTTCCAAAAGCCAACGATTTACGACTCCATCATTCTCAGTTTGACTGCGTTGTAAAGCTTCCTCAATAAGCGATAGAGACAAATCGGGTAGAACCGCCGACACCTGAATCTGCCGACTGCCGCCCTCTGCGATCGCAAAGGCAATCACCCTAGCGGCTTCAACATCCACAACCCAGTATTCCTGAACCCCCAGACGCTCATACAACAGACGCTTCTGGCCTAAATCATCGCTCAAGGTTGTGGAAGCCACTTCAATGGCCAAGTTGGGAGGGTTATATAGATCCACATCTACAGGACTATTACTCCGAGGGATATTAGGCAGTTCCGCCCCGATGTAGAACGCGAGATCGGGCTGACATTCTCGTTCGCCCGCTTTACGGAAACTGCCATTAGTGATGGATAAAAACGGTAGATTTTTTAAGGTTCCATATAAAGTCACGACCGATGCCAACAACGAATTATTGCGCCCGTGAGCAAACCCAATGAGCATGGTCTCAATCCTCATCCACTGGGTATCGAAATAGCATTTGGTTTGTTCTAATTCGGAACGTTCTGAAATGACCAGGAATTCTTCCCAGGTAGCAGATACCCAGGTATCGGTCAGTAATTTTTTCTGCGTAGACAAAGTGTTGACCATTTCGGATCACCTCGTGAGTTTCAGGAAAATAGAGACGGTCTGTTTTTGTTAGCCATACGCATTTTGTCGTTACTTCATTATATGCCAGGAAAACAGTCAAATCTAAGTCAAACTGCATTGCTATGTAAATGCTCAGGGCATTGACTGAGGTTCAACCCGAAGGTCACCTGTGTTGCGAATTAATGTGGCGATCGCCTTGTTGTAGTTCACAATGGCCTCAATTCGATTACCTTGGGCTTGGGTCAGATTCGACTCGGCATCGATGACATCGGATTGGGTGCCAACCCCAGCCTCAAACCGGAGTCGAGCCAATCGCAACGCTTCTTGCGCCTCCTCAATGGCTAGGGTTGTGGTTTGAATATTTTCGAGATTTGCGCGACTGTTCTCGTAGGCTTGCTCCACCTCGAAACGAATTTGATTGCGCGTATCGGCAAAGTTAGCCTCTGCAATTTCCATGGTTTTTTCAAACTGCTTGGCACTGGCCCGTGCTGCGCCGCCGTCAAAAGCAGTCCATTGCACATTGGCCCCAACGGAGTAGCCTGTAGACCAATTTGAGGAACTATCCAGTCCTCCAGAAAGATTGGCTGATCCGGTCAGAGCCAAAGTTGGGCCGAGTGCGGCCAGCGCCGCTCGGCGATTTTGTTGGCCAATTTCTTTTTGCGCCAGATATTGATCCAGTTCGACTCTGAAGGCATAAGCCTGAACAATACTTGTCTCTAGGGTGAGTGGCCAAGTGCCAACGGCCTGCACTGGATCTGCTGCGGTTAGGTTGATGGTCTGGGCTAGATTCAACTGCTGGGCCAGTTGACGACGCGCAATTTTTTGTTGACTGAGGGCATTGGTTAAATTTTGGGTTGCGTTGGCCAACTGCACCCGCGACTGCAAAACATCGAAACGGGTGCCAATGCCAAACTTTTCACGAGCTTCAGCAATTCGTAAACTTTCCTGGGCATTCGCGACCGCAGCGTTCTGAATCGTGACTTGTGCATCGGCATTTTGCAAATCGTAGTAGTTTGTCGTAATGTCTAGCCGAGTTTGTTCTGTTAACGCTCTAACCCCTAATGCATCATAGTCAACTTGCTTTTGCGCGGCTCGGATATTGGCAGCGCGTTGACCAGAGGTGTAGAGGTTGTAACTAACACTTGCTTCGCCAGAGAGGGTGTTGCTGACCGTAGCGGTTGTAGTGGTTGTGGATTGATTTGAGAGATCAAAGCTTTCCTGCCGATTGGGCCCGCCTTGGAGGGTAACAGTAGGGTAGAGGGCTGCGTTGGCTTGCCGGAGGGCAGCTTTGCTTTTTTCGAGGGTTAGCGCCTGTGCCCGGAGCTTTGGATTATGCTGAAGGGCAAAGGCGATCGCCTGTTCCAAGGTAAGAGGGCAAACCGTTTGAACTTGCACGGCTTGGGGCTGAGCAGGTCGATCAAGAACATCAGGATTTGGCACGACACAATGGGTCTCAGTGGCGATCAGAGACTGGCTCAAGTCAATCAGAGGGAGGGTTTGGGCCGCGATGGGAGTTGCCCATTTCAAGGCAATAACGAGGCCCGCCAAGTGGCAACCATAGCGAAAATTCATAGACATAGCGATGCAAATCCGTTGGACTGCTGAAGGGATAGGACGGATACCGCAGCCTCATGCAAGCACTTTAGGAAATGGGGCAAGATGGCGATCGCTTTCATCGACGACTAAGCCATCTTTGAGGCGAATGATGCATCGGGTTTGCGCCGCAATATCGGGTTCGTGGGTGACAATCACAATCGTTGTTCCCTGACGATTTAAGGCGGTTAGCAAATCCATCACTTCCTGGGACGTTTGCGTATCCAGTGCGCCAGTGGGTTCATCGGCCAAGACCAGTGCGGGTTGATTCACCAAGGCACGGGCGATCGCCACTCGCTGCTGTTGTCCACCCGACAGTTGGGTTGGACGGTTATGGAGGCGATCGCCTAGTCCGACCCGTTCGAGCGCTTCAACGGCTTGAGCTTGGCGGTCGGCGCGGGAGATACCGGCATAAACCATCGGCAACATGACATTGGCGATCGCCGTGGCGCGACTGAGTAGATTAAATTGCTGAAACACAAATCCAATCCGCTGATTCCGCAGATAAGCCAATGCATCATCGGAAAAGGCTTGCAAGTTTTCTCCCTCGAAAATATAGTCGCCGGAAGTCGGGAGATCGAGACAGCCAATAATATTCATCAACGTTGATTTGCCGGAACCGGAGGTACCCATGATGGCTAAATAATCTCCTGGCTCAATGGTGAGATCGATTCCCTTTAAGATGGGAACCTCCGTATTTGCAAGGCGATAGGTTTTGCGAATATCGCGTAATGTGATGAGAGAGGTCATATCAGTCGCTCCGTAAGGCAACAATTGGGTCGAGTTGAGCGGCATTGCGGGCGGGAACGACCCCGGCCAGCACCCCCGTTGCAACGGAAAGCCCAACGCCAGCCAAAATCGATTCCACCGAAATCACGAGGGGAAACTTGAAGACCGTTGCCGTAACCACCGCAAAGCCAACCCCACAACCAATCCCAATTCCTCCCCCTATGGTTGAAATGAGAATGGCTTCGGCTAAAAACTGACTGAGGATGGCCGATTGAGTTGCCCCTAGCGCCTTGCGAACGCCAATCTCGCGGGTGCGCTCGACCACGGAAACCAGCATGATATTGGCAATCCCGATTCCGCCCACGACGAGGGAAATTCCGGCGATCGCAATGACCATAATGGAGAGCGAATCGATTACCAATCGGAAGGTTTGGATAATGTCCGCCTGATTGGTCACACTAAAATCATCCGACTCCGGCGGATAGATATTGTGACGTAGGCGCAACAGATTCGTGACTTGAAATTGAGCTGCTTCTAGACGCAGTTGATCGGCGGCTTTGACATAGATACCATTCACCGAGATCCCTGTCAGCGCATTATTGCCCACCAACCGCGCCGACATAATGGTGAGGGGAATATACACCGCATCGTCCCGATCCATCGGCCCTTGCGATCCTTTCTTTTCCATCACGCCAATGACTTCGTAGGCTTCCCCTTGAATCCGAATGGACTGTCCAATGGGGTTACTGCCCTCGCCAAACAGCTTTTGTTGAACCGTGGGAGCAATCACCACCACTGATTTCGTGGCATCCAGCTCATCTTGGTTAAAGTAGCGTCCGGTTTCGGGGTGGGTATTTCTGGCATCTGG
This sequence comes from Thermosynechococcaceae cyanobacterium, assembly GCA_049694615.1. Lineage (GTDB taxonomy): Bacteria > Cyanobacteriota > Cyanobacteriia > Thermosynechococcales > Thermosynechococcaceae > JAAURS01. The sequence goes on from JBAVRC010000322.1 coordinate 4,455, forward strand.
GTAATTGAGATCGGTTCCGTACACCGTCGTGAGGGCGTTTTCGCCACCGTAGACCACCTGAGCACTGCGCTGAAGGTAGGGTGCAACCACTTGAGCCGCAGGGGCTTGGGTGGCGATCGCCTGGGCATCTTCCCAAGTCAAGGTACTGGCCGACCCGCCCCCCTGACTCACTGTGCCGCTTTTTGCAGCTCCTGCCATTACCTGCAAGACATCCGTCCCC
>JBAVRC010000323.1:0-1647 GCA_049694615.1 Thermosynechococcaceae cyanobacterium
GGATATCGGCGCTTCTTTAGAGGCTAAAGTCACCCTAGTTTTATCTGATCAGGCTCTAAAAGAGACTTTGCTGGAAATGAATCCAGTCCAAAGTGATATTGAACGAGGGGTTGATGAACTTCGCTATATTTTTCTCGTCTCCGAGGTTGTGCTTAGGGATGCCATCGAAGCAGCCGAAAAAGACGTAGCACTTCAGAGTTCATGGGGAATCGCAATGGTGGAAAAAGCTGAAGGACACAAGTGCGATCGCTGTTGGAATTACTCAACGACCGTAGGATTGTCCCAGAAACATCCCTTATTGTGCGATCGGTGTGAAACCGTCATTGAGGAGATGGTTGCTTCTGGTCAGCTTGCTCAAGCTGAGGATGGGAGCTGGCAGACAGCTTAAGCCACTAGGTGCATTGCATAAAAACAATATATATTTTATATTGTTTTTATATACTTTGGTGGAAGTCTGTTTATGGAGAATCGTCCAAGCTTGAATAAGAAAACGCTAATCTCTCTGAACCTTTCAGATGCTGAGCTTGATCTTTTGAATGATCTGAGCCAGCGGAAAGAAATGAGTAAGTCGGCAGTGCTCAGGCAAGCGCTTAGGATGATGGGAATAGTTGAGCAAAGGATTCAACAGGGGGAAAAGTTTTATTTTGAATCTCCAGACAAGGAAAAATCAGAAGTAGTCCTACTCTAGATGTTGGCTGAGGTTCACAGATTTGAATATTCCGATTAAATTGTTTCGTACTCAGGATCAGAGTGTTATTGATGGAAGTCTAATTACGCTCTCAGATAAACATTTGCGTGATGTTTCAGTCTTCTGGGAGCCCCGGTTAGCCCAATCTGAAGAAGAAGATAGTCACTGGAACTGGTATCAGAAGCATCAGAGTACTGAGAACTATCCCAACTATGAGAAATATTCAGTTGAGTGCGAGCAAATCACACAAGGATTAATGATGATTGAAATCGATTGTCATCGATCCCGCTGCGAACCTGGCAAGTCAATTGTTTATATCGATTTCCTAGCCACAGCACCCTGGAATCGCCCATCACTAGAAAATCCACCCAAATATAGGGGTGTTGGGAGTGTCCTGTTTGACTTTGCAAGGCAGCGTAGCCATGAATTGGAGTATCAAGGCAGACTTGGATTGCATTCTTTACCCCGTGCTGAGAGTTTTTACCTAAAGCAAGGCATGAAAAATTTTGGATCTGACCATGATAAGCAAAAACTAATCTATTTTGAGCTGGAGCGAGAACAAAATGAGTAAGAGGATAACGGCAAAATTTTACTGAAATCATGAGAAGGAATTTGTGTTATGAATAGTCAGTTTGATGAGACATGGCTTTTAAAGGCTGTGCAACTTGAGACCGAAGCGAATTGTGATATTCAGGCTGGTTTGAATATTGAGAATAAAGCTGGCATTTATCTTGAGTCAGCGCAAAGCTATATTAACCATGAAAGATTGCTGTCGATGTTAAGAGAAGAATTAGGTACCCTCTTTAAAGAGACAGAATTAGAAGATCTCGCAATAGATTTTCAAGATCGTGCAAGAAAAAAAGTGATTGAGAAATTGCAGCTTAATAAGTCTGCATAAGGAGAAAGCATGGCTGCTAATGAAGGATCTAATGTAGCTATTCCTTTGAATGACGCTCGAT
>JBAVRC010000324.1:0-1684 GCA_049694615.1 Thermosynechococcaceae cyanobacterium
ACCTATGCCATCCCCTGCCCCCACTCCTCCAACGCTCCCCCAGACCCTCGACCAACTGCGGCAATCCCTACGCCCCGGTCAACGCGACATGGCTGACTGGCAATCCGGCCCCCTCGCCGTTGCCGCCGTACCCGGAGCCGGAAAATCCCACGGCATGGCTGCTGCTGCTGCGATCGCCATTGCCCGTCATCGCCTAGACCTCACCCACCAACTGGTCTTGGTCACCTTCACCCGCTCGGCTGCCACCCACCTCAAACAAAAAGTCCGACAATTCCTCAAAGACTTGGACCTGCCCCAAACCGGGTTTATGGTCCAAACCCTCCATAGCCTCGCCCTCAACATTGCCTCCCGTCATCCCCAACACACCGGAATCGATCTGGCCAATGCCACCCTCATTTCCCCCTACCAAAGCCATCGCCTGATTCGTCAATGCGTTGAGCAATGGATTCAAGCCCAGCCCAACCTCTACCGTCTTCTGCTCGAAACAGGCACCCTCAGCGGCGAAGAAGGCGATCGCCTCCGCCGTCAGTCCGCCCTGCGCACTGAAATCTTGCCCGATCTGGCCCGCACCGCCATCCGCACTGCCAAAAGCTCCGGCCTCACCCCCGACAATCTGCTGCACCTGTCCGACCGCATCCCCGACGACCTGCCAATTTTGGCGATCGCCGCTGGGCTGTATGCCCAATACAACACCCTCCTGCACCAATCTGGCTGGATGGACTACGACGACATGATTTTGGCCGCCTTGCGCGTCTTGGCAGACCCCGCCATCCTCGCCACTTGGCAAGCCCAAATCTTTGCCGTCTTTGAAGACGAAGCCCAAGATTCTACGCCGCTCCAATCTCAATTACTCGAATTACTGGCTACCAACGCTGCCAACCCGGCCCAACGCAACCTGGTGCGCGTGGGCGACCCCAACCAAGCCATTAACTCCACCTTCACCCCCGCCGACCCCATCTACTTCCGCACCTTTTGCCAAGCGTGCGCCCGCGATCGCCATTTGGCTGAAATGAACCAATCTGCCCGCAGTTGCCAACCCATCCTGGATGTCGCCAACTTTATGCTGACCTGGGCCAATCGTTCCCCCCTGGTGGGCACCGAACAACCCTTTACGCCCCAAACCATCCATCCCGTCCCCAGCCAGGAAGCCTTGCGGAACCCCAGCCCCATTGGTTGCGGGGTTGAACTCCATTTCCCACCCGATATTTACCAGTCCGTTGATCGGATTGCCCAACATGCCATCCAGTTATGGGCTGAGCAACCCGACCTCCGCATGGTTGTCTTGGTCCGCGAAAACAGACAAGCCCGCTTTTTAGCCGATGTTCTCAGCGACCCGAACCGTTACGGGTTATCGGTGGATTTAGCTGCCCATGACATTCCTATCTTCGATGTTGGAGCCAGCGATCGCCGTTCCCATGTGCCCACTGAGATGTTGGCTATCTTGCAGTTTTTGGCCCGTCCCCACTCGCCGGACTATTTCAAAGCTGCGCTGAAGGTTTTGGCCCAGCGTCAAATTATTCCCGCTAGCGACTTCAACCCATTGGCCCACGAACCGGAACAAGTGCTCTATCCTGGACCGTTGGCCCCAGATGCGAGCGAATTGATGGTCCAAATTCGTCAGGTTTGCTGTCCATTCCTAGAAGCGCGCTGGGGGTTGCCGCTCTCCCAACTCATTGCTTATCTG
>JBAVRC010000325.1:0-9840 GCA_049694615.1 Thermosynechococcaceae cyanobacterium
CAGTAAAGCAACGCAACCCTTGGCCGATGGGACAACGCCTCAGGCCCCAAGCTAGAAATTGGTTGAAATGGCCTCGACGGGGCAAGTTGGCACGCATTGCTCGCACACAATACATCGCGATCGCGTGAAGTTCAGCAAAAAGGTTTTGGGGTCGAGGGACAGGGCTTCGGTGGGACAAACCCCGGTACAAAGGCCACAGTGGACGCAAGAGTCTTCGTCGATCACAATTTCGCGGCTGGCCAGGGATACGGTGACATCCTGCGATCTCATCCAGTCTAGGGCTGCATCCAGTTGATCAATATCGCCCGACAGTTCAACGACGACTTTGCCCACTTGATTGGGTGCAACCTGTGCCCGAATAATATTGGCAGCGACGTTAAAGTCCTTGGCCAGTTTGTAAGTCACTGGCATTTGCACCATACGGCGAGGAAAAATGAGGGTGACACGCTTTTTCACAGCAATGGGGCCAAATATAGGGGTTAGAAGTTGGCGGATAAAAGCAACCCTTCGCCGGAGCACAAGGCTTGCGCCCTTTCAGGTGTAAGGTTGAGTTTATTGAGCCGTTACATCCGTAGATTTTTCAATGATTTGGAGACCCGTTTCTACCAGTCGCTTCTGAATGGTCACTGGAGACGCCAGGGTTAAAATATAAACCGTATTCTGAGCAATATTGACAAAGGCTGGCGGTATCACCGGAACGGGTTGCGTTAGCCCCACGCCAATGGCCAAACCCAAATCGATCGCTTCGTACGCCGAAAAGGGTCTATTTCTCCCAACTCCAAAGCCGGAAAGAACACGATTGGAGATCGCAGAGGACTGTTGCAAAGCGAGTAGGGTATTGTTTAAGAGTCCGGGACTGCCCACAACAGGATTTGCCACATCTTCGGGTTTATTTTGGGCAGGGACGAGGGTGCCGATCGCATTGATGGGAATCACCCGTCCGCCGACCACGACTGAAACGACTTCAATTAAATCGCCACCTTTCATGGCTTTCATTTTTGCGGTTGCCAGAGACTTGGCCGGAGCCACAATTTGACCTTCGGAGTCCACAATGGGTTGAATCAAGGTCAAGGTAATTGGGACATCGTGTTTTCGTTTAGGGTCTAATGTGATTTCAGCCGGGAACGAGACCACAATGGCAGAAGACTTGGGAATAGTGATCATTTCGTCCGGCGATGCTGTGGGGGGGATTAACTGTCCAGACGTAGACCCCTCTTCGGCCCCCGTATCTTCTGCAGGCGGCTCTTCTGCGGGTGGTTCTTCTGCGGGTGGTTCTTCTGCGGGCGCTCCTGCATTTCCGGGTGGGGGTGGGGGTGGAGTTTTAACGGGTTGCCCCGTCGCTTGCGCAATGCGAGGCGTTGCACTGAGTTTTTGCGATGGGACTGCGACAGACCCTGGCGTCGGTTTAGGATTGGCCCGCAGCGGCAAAGCAGCGATCTCAAGGGTACTGAGGATGAGTAATGGCAACAGGACTGCCCGACCCATGGAACTGGAAAATCTCAAATCATGCAAAGGACGCATAGTCCACCTCAACCATTGAATGCCAAGAGCGTGTTATTTTTAACCGCTCACTTCATTAAAGCTGATCCGATGAGGGGATGGAAAGTAGTGTGAAACACTTGACACAATCCCGTAAAGTGCTTGACACATTTCATTCCTGGGGTGGGGCAATCGTCTTAAGAATAAGAAATGACGTAACCTCAAATTTTGTAGATTTCAATTGAGATGCCACCTAATCTGCAATATCCTTAACGACGACGCAAATATTTGCTCACCATTTTGCGCGAAAACCGAACGTCGATTTCTTCTGTTTCAGCCCAGTCTTGCAGCAGCCGAAAAAAGAGTTGCCGATCTTCTGATTGCAATACAGCAACTTGATCGGCGGTTTCAATCACATAGGGATAACCGCCGCCAATAATCACTTCGCCCCGCACATAATCGAAGACGGCATCCGATAAACCCGCCTCATAAATCCAGCGCGGAATTTCTAGACGGGCAGGCGGATTATCGTTGGTTTTGAGATAGGTAAAGGCAATGGACATGGCTTGCTCTTCGTACTCGGCTAAAATCCCTTGGCCCCAGGCATCCCCAGGGCGATCGCACCAAAACAACGGGGTGCGATCGCCCCACTGCATCCCAGCCCCTACCAATTGAGCATCGGTTAAATTCGGCGATTCGGGAGTGCCCTTCAAACAACGCAACATCTGCACCAGATCGCAGGCATGGGAGGAATCGATATACCCCACCAATGGAACGCGATACTGTTCACTGGCCCGCAACAGATGGGTATATTGCTGAGCATAGAAGGATCGCGCATCGGGGTCGAAGGCTTCGGCAAAGGTGGCAATCAGAGAGCCATCGAAAAAGACCAAACAATCGGAGCGACCTGCTTGGCTTTCAATAAATTCAATGACCCGCTCCACCTCCATCTCGAATCGACGCATCCCCACCTGACGTTCTACGGAGCGATTTTTGTGCTGCACCTGGAGTTCTGCCGGAGACATGACGCTCAGCCGAATGTCTTTGTTGTAGTTGCCTAAGGGCAAGTGTGGGTTTTCAAACCAGCCCACCTGGACCAGCGCCACGGGAGGAGCCACATCCTTGGTCGGGAAAATTTGCGACCCGTCCACGGCAAAGGTGGTAATGCCCATGAGGCGATCGCGCACCCACTGTAAGCTTTCTTCGCGACTGGACCACCTTAGTTTGCAAGGGATAATCCAATTGGGGTGTCGGCCCAGGGGTTCCAGAGGACGGGCACCGGGGTGGGCATAGTCCGACAAAATCTCGGTTAAGTCGGCATCGCACTGTGCCGAGACCTTGCGCAGGGCCTGCCGATAATCTTGAAAGGTTTGGGAGGCTTGGTGATGAAACTGCGAAAACTCCGACTGTTTTTGAGCGAGGCTATGCAGCAGTTCTGAGGGTTTCAGAGGCATAACAAATCATCACTATAATTCATGAATGGCGCAGTCCATCACAATGTACCGCGTTCAGCCAAGATAAAACTGTAGATCAAGCTATCCTCGCCCAAATTGCGGCAAGATTCCTGGGACTGGAGCAATACCCTTGACACCTGTTCAATATCGGATCGTCAATCTGCTCTCTGAAAGCAGCAATTCCCTCGTCTATCGTGCCAATCGGTTGATAGACGAACAGCCTGTGATCCTCAAAACCCTACGGGAAGAATATCCCCCGCCGGAACGATTGGCGTGGTTCAAACGCGAGTATGATTTACTCGCCTCCCTGAACCTCCCCGGTGTCGTGGGCGCTTATGCCTTCGAACGCCACCAAAATCGATTAACGATCATCCTAGAAGATTTTGGTGGCGATGCGCTGAATCGACTGCCCTTAGCCGGGACCCTCACCCTCCACAATTTTTTGCATTTAGCGCTTTCGATCGTTAAAGCGCTGGGGCAAGTGCATGAAGCGAATGTGGTTCATAAGGATATTAACCCAGCCAACATTGTGTTGAATTCGGCAACGGGCCAGGTCAAATTGATTGATTTTGGCATTGCGACCGTTCTGTCTCGCGAGAGTACACCCTTCCTCCATCCCAGTCAGCTTCAGGGCACATTGGCCTATATGTCGCCGGAGCAAACCGGACGCATGAATTGTGCTCTAGACTATCGGACCGATTTTTATTCCCTGGGGGTGACGTTATACGCATTACTGACGGGACAATTGCCATTTGAAGGAAACGATCTATTGGCATGGGTCCATAGCCATATTGCCAAAAAGCCGATTCCACCCAGAGACCGGATGCAAGGGGCTGACAGCCTTTCTCAGCACCACAAGCCCACGCTGAACCTGCTGTCAGACATTTTGATGAAACTTTTGGCAAAGAATGCTGAAGAACGCTATCAATCTGCCTTTGGGTTGCAAGTCGACCTCAATTATTGCCTCGAAACGTTGCACAGTGGGCAACGGATTCCTAACTTCCGTTTGGGAAGTCAGGACATGACGGGGCAATTTAGCTTGCCGCAAAAATTGTATGGACGGGAGTCCGATCTCAAAACATTGTTGACGAGATTTGAACGCGCCAGTTTGGGAGCCTGTGAAATATTACTGGTGATGGGCGAATCCGGTGTTGGCAAATCGGCATTCATCAGAGAGGTTTACAAGCCAATTACGTCCAAAAATGCAATCTTTATCTCAGGAAAATATGAACAATACAAACAAAATATTCCCTATTATGCGCTTTCTCAGGCATTCAATGAATTTTGCATGCAACTCTTGATCGAAGATGCCTCAATCCTAGAAGAATGGCGCGCTAAAATATTAAACAAAATAGGATTAAATAGCCAAGTTCTGGTTGAAGTTATTCCAAATCTTGAACTTATTATTGGATCCCAACCTTCTATGGATTCAATGGGACCGCAAGAAACTCAGAATTTATTTACTTTAGCATTTCAAGATTTTATTCATGCGATTTGTCAACCTGAACACCCATTTGTAATATTTCTAGATGACTTACAATGGGCTGATCATGCATCTCTAAATTTGCTCAAGACTATCCTTTGCGATCGCATGACTCAAAACTTGTTGGTCATTGGAGCCTATCGTCATAATGAAGTTGATCCCTTGCATCCGCTCCAAACCATGCTTAATGAGGTGAGAGATCGTGAGGGCAAGGTTTCACAAATATTGATCGAAAATTTAACAAAACAAAATATTAATGAATTGCTGTCAGATACTCTAAATTGCGATTCAAAAAAAAGCGATGATCTTGCAGATTTAATTTATCAAAAAACAAAAGGAAATGCTTTCTTTGTCATTGAATTTATTAAGTCTATATATTCCGAAGGATTATTGAAGCTCGAACAAAATAAGTCAAGCAATCAGGAAAATCAAATTTTACCGATAAATTGGACATGGAATTTACAAGAAATTAGAGCAAAAAACATCACGGATAATGTTGTTGATTTAATGATCGAGAATTTGACTCGGTTTCCTGTGGATACGCAAACCACATTAATGTTTGCAGCTTGTATCGGCAATCGGTTTAACTTAAAAACCCTGGCGACCATCCGTCAAAAATCTCCCCGGTTAGTTCTGACTGATTTATGGTCGGCTGTCCAGGAAGGATTCGTCATTCCTATGACAGAGCAATATCAGCTATTTGTCGATCTTGACGTGTTGTTTCTGTCTCCGATGGCATCTCGTCAACATCATGAACCACAGGAGAGTACATCCAGGGACGTTTGGACCGAGCTTGAGCTTCCGGCTGAAAATGTGCAATTTAAGTTCAACCATGATCGCGTACAGCAAGCTGCCTATAGCCTGATTCCGGTAGAGCAACGTCCCGCTTTGCATCATCAAATCGGAACGCTGTTATTGGCAGATACTGTTTTGGACGATTGCGAGAGTGAAATTTTTGCCATTGTCAATCAATTGAATCGAGGCATTGCCCTCGTGAATGATCTGCGATCGCGGGAGGAGCTGATTCAATTGAATTTAGCCGCAGGACGCAAAGCGTTAGCGGGCTCGGCTTACGGCGCAGCGAACGAATACTTGCAAGTCGGATTAGCCCTGCTGGCTCCAGACCATTGGCAAACCCAATATTCCCTTGCCTTGGAGCTTTACGAGGCGGCGACTGAAGCCGCCTACTTGACGGGAGATTTTGCCCAGCAAACGCAACTCGCCTCCATGGTGTTGCAATATGCCGCCAGTCCGATGGATCGAATCAAAGCCTACGAAGTGAGTATTCAAGCTTTGGTCGCGCAAAATCAACTGGCGGAGTCGGTCCAAGTGGCCCAACAATGTCTGCAAACCTTGGGCATTGAATTTCCTGAGACCCCCCAACCCTCCGATTTTCAGGCGGCATTCCAAGAGACCTTGGCGCAATTGGCGGATCGATCCTGTGCAGATCTTTTAAATCTGCCCGAAATGACGGACCTTCAAGCCAAAGCTGTATTGCGTATTTTACATAGCATTCATACGCCGGTTTATATGTCTAATCCGGCGCTCTTTCCCTTAACCATTTTTAAACAGGTGAACCTGTCGCTCCAGTCTGGCAATACGGCCCTCTCTGCAACCGCTTATGCCTATTACGGTCTAATTTTAGTCGGTATTGTCGGCGATACTGGAACGGGGTATCAGTTTGGTCGTTTAGCCTTAAATCTTTTGGCGCGATTGAATGCACCCATGGCTAAATCATCTACTTTTTTGATTGCAGCAGGCGCGGTGCTGCATTGGCAAGAGCCCATTCGAGACAGTTTGGCTGCGCTACGCGAAGGTTACCAAAGCGGTCGAGATACGGGAGACTTTCAAAGTGGTGCATTTTGCTTATCCTTATATGGATTTCATGCTTACTTCAGCGGCAAAGAACTGATTAGTTTGCTCGAAGAGCTCAAGCAATGCGGAGAGGCGATGGCCCAACTCAATCAAACAACGGCGATTAAAGATAATTTTTTATATCAACAGATTGTCTTGAATTTGATGGGCGAAGGCGAAAACCCTTACGAGATTAGCGGCAGTGTCTATCACGAAACCGAAATGATTGCATGGTTTGAGCAAACACACAATATCACCTCAGCAGCCCATCTCTATATCAATAAACTGATTCTCTGTTACACCTTTGATCAGTTCGATCAAGCGCTGCTAGCTGCCGATACGGTTGCACCGACCTTAGTCGCTTTGGTCGGGACAGTCATGGTTCCGCTGTTTCATTTTTACGATGCCTTAACCCGTCTAGCCCTCTATCCTCAGGCATCGCCCTGCGACCAAGACGCGGTCATGGCCAAGGTTGATGGCGCGCTAGATAAACTGCAGGCTTGGTCTCGCTATGCACCCATGAACTACAGCCATAAGGTTGAACTGGTTGCAGCCGAAAAAGCCAGGGTGCTGGGCCAATACTGGCAAGCGGCGACGCTCTACGAACGCGCCCTTCAGCAGGCTCAAGAAAACGGATACTTACAAGAAGAAGCGTTGATTTGCGAAGTGGCGGCTGATTTCTACAACGATCAAGCCATGGAGAGTCTTGCCCGCTTTTATCTGCATAAGGCTCACCATGCTTATCGGCGATGGGGAGCCACCGCTAAAGTTAAACAGTTGGAAGTCAAGTATCCACAGTATTTATACGATTCATCAACCGAGATCCCTGCCCACCAATCTACCCTTTCAACCTATAACCAAAGCATTTCGACAGCATTGGATCTCAATAGTATTATGAAAGCCTCTCAGACACTTTCTAGTGAAATTGAGCGCGATAAACTATTGATTCAGATGATGGCTATTATTTTAGAAAATGCGGGGGCAGAGAAAGGATTTTTGTTGCTTGACCACAATGGTTCATGGGTGGTTCATGCTTCAGGTACGGTTGAAGAAAATACTACTATATTGGAAGAAATCCCTCTAATTTCTCAAGATAATAAACTTCTTTCTATGAGTATTGTGAATTATGTTGCCCGGGCTCAAGAGAGTGTTGTTCTCCAAAATGCGAGCCAAGAAGATGCGTTTGCGCAAGATCCCTACATTGCTGAATTTCAACCCCAGTCTGTTCTCTGTTTGCCCTTGCTAAAGCAAGGAAAACTCATGGGCATCTTATACCTTGAAAATAATTTAATCTCGGGAGCCTTTACGCCAGATCGGCTGGAAACTATTCGGCTGATTTGCTCTCAGGCGGCTATTTCGATTGAAAATGCACAGCTTTACGAACAACTCAAACAATACTCCCAAAACCTGGAACAAATTGTCGCCGCAAGAACCCAGGAACTCGAAAAGGCAAACCAAACGCTCTATTCTCTAGCCAATCTGGACGGATTAACGCAAATTGCGAATCGGCGACGCTTCGATGCCTATCTTTTGCAGGAGTGGAAGCGATCGCAACGCAAAGAACAATCCCTATCGCTTATTTTGTGCGATGTCGATCATTTCAAACAGTACAATGATTGTTATGGGCATAAAGCAGGCGATATTTGTTTGCAGCGCATTGCCCAAGTTCTGCAAATGGTGGCAAATCGTTCAGTGGATTTAGCGGCTCGCTATGGCGGAGAAGAATTTGTGATTCTGTTGCCCAATACCGACTTAAAGGGGGCGATCAAAGTCGTCGAGAATTTGCGATCGCAGGTGGAGCAATTGCAAATCCCCCACGCCCAATCATCGGTTGCCCCCTATGTGACCTTGAGTCTGGGAATTGCCTATAGTGCCTCGTCCCATGTGTTATCCCCAGAGGATTTGATTGTTGTGGCAGATCGCGCACTCTATGAAGCCAAAGATGCTGGGCGCAATACCTATCGGGTGTATTCCGTCGCAGAGGATTGATCGCTTAAAAATGCGGATAAATCTCCTGGGCAAAGAGATCGCGAATAGTCTGACTTTTAGTGTTCACCAAGGGTTGATAGTCCTCCACCACCGGAATGTTATAGGAGGCCGTGCGCGGGTGAATCTGCGGCAACCAGGCGGAGTGCAGGGTAAATCCAAAGTTGAGCCGTGGATGTCCTAGCTTACACAATGGACCTTGTTTGAGGTTTTGGGCATCGAAAATCCACAGTTCGGTGCGATCGCCCACAAAGGCGGTGCAAACCACATAGCCCTGGGTTGGATCCGTGCTAGTGTCGCTTCGGCGCGGCATAAATTGCGGGGTATTCAGCAACAGTCCGGCATTGGATGGGTCCGTCTCCAAGTCGGGATAGCTGTCGGCCAAGGTCATGGTCGCTGTGTCCAGACGAAATAACCCCGCCGGAATACCAGAACTCTTGAGCAAATCGGCTTCGGGCACTAGGCGATAGCGGTAGTCCTTGAACGCCTCAATGCTAAAGTTGCTTAGGATTTCGGGCCAGAACCCATAGGTGGTCCAGTAGATCTGGCTGAGGTTCTGCGGTGGGGCGTTTAAACCGGGATAGTCGCGATACGTATAAAACTCAACCCCCCAGGTGCGCTGTAGGTCGAAGGTGAGTTTGGATTCCAACACCTGCCCGGATTGAGCATCAATGCGGTAGCGGCCCAAACGACTCACATCCATGATCTCAGTCCCTATGCCATTGAGGCGGGGGGGGGCTGGGGTCTTGCCATCAGTGGCCCGTACATCGAAGGCCCGCAGCCAATCTGCCGCCATCACAGCACAGATATGGCCGATATGGAGGGTGATTTGGTCGTCGGCATCATCGTAGTCCACGGCAAAGTGCAGGACTTCCATGGGTAGCGCTAAGGGTTGGGCGACGACCGTGACCTCTTGACTGGACTGTGAGGGATATTGACCGTTCTGGAGATCGGCGCGGCGCACCAGGTATAGGGTCGAGTTGGGAGCCGATGGACTGGACAGCAAATAGCGCAACACCCGCTCCAAGGTTTTTTCAGCGGGGAGGGGGTTGTTGAACACCTCTGCCATGCCAATGCTAAAGGCCGTATCAACTAGGACAACGTAGTTGCGCGTGGCACAAATCTGGTGCAAGCTTTGGCGAATTTTAACCGGGGAACCGTCGGCCAAGACCAGTCGCCAGCGTTCGATGTCCCCTTGGCCATCCCAACGCATCAGGTAAACGAAGTCCGCCATGTTGATGGGTACCACCCGATCAATCAGGTTACAAACCCCACTGAGTAAGGCTTGGGAGGTTCGGACAATCCCCTTGAAGATTGCCTTAACTGGCCCTTTCAAATGGAAGAGATTGGCGATCGCCTCCAGCCAATGGGCGATCGCCACGGGGCATTGTTCGGCGGCGGCAATCCACGGCACGGCACTCAGAAAACTCCCCAGCGATCGCCCGTAATTGACCGTAAGCAGTTCATTTTGCACTCGATCAAAGACGGGATGGGCCGTACTTAAGACAGGGCAAAAGGGGGAAAGAAAGGTCGTTTCGGGTCGCCATTCGCGGTTGGATCCCACGGGGGTGACCACATCCAAGG
>JBAVRC010000326.1:0-6815 GCA_049694615.1 Thermosynechococcaceae cyanobacterium
CCCACAAAGCGATCTTTTTGCGGATCGAAACCCAAGGTCATAATTGTTTGGCCCAAGCTCCCATCCGGCATCTCACCCTCGCCTTCGGCGATAATCCAAACCCCACCCAGCGAGCAGCTATCGCTGGGCTGAAGCCAACGCACAACCTCAGTTCCTTTGAACTTTGAGGGCGGTTGATCCGGCCCCATGATGCATTCGGATTCATAAGTCCATTCACCGATGAGTTGATCTAACCATTGGTGTTCTTTTTGAGGTATTACTTCCATTGTTTTGCTCCTGAATTAATCCAAAGGGTTTTCAAATCGTCTGATCGTTCCAATTGAGGTACTAGTATTTAGGCAGCAGGCTTGGGATTGGTGGCCAACGCATTCATCTCCTCGTCCACGGGGCGAATCTCAAAGGGACCAAAACGCACGCCGGGATGCTTCGACATCAATGCGATCGCGTGGTTGAGATCTCTGGCTTCTAGCACCAGGAATCCGCCGAGTTGTTCTTTGGTTTCAGCGTAGGGGCCACCGGTGACGGCGACTTTTCCGTGCCGATATTGCAGCGTCGTGGCATTCCGCACACGTTGTAGCGCTTCTCCGCCCCAAAAGTGTCCGCCTCGGCGCAGTTCGTTGTTGTAGGCAAAACACTCCTCCATCAGAGCCGTGCGATCGCGTTCTGGCATCTCATCCCACTGGCGCTCTGACCTATAGCCAAGACAAATGAATTTCATTGAGTCCTCCCATAGGTCGTCTGCAAAGGGCGCTGTTATTGATTAGTCGTTCAACCTCTGCCTAAATCGACATCCCCTCAAAAAATTTTTAGACCGGTTCCGCAACACGGTTTTCAATGAACCGATACTGGTTTGACTATTTTAGGATCTGTTTTGATTTTTGTACTTATATCAAAACAAAGATTTACATGGGGGCGACGCGATGCTTGATGTTGGGATCCCCCAATATGGGGTTGGTGGCTAAATGTCAAGAGAGGCAGGGCTGTTATGCTACCTAATTCCGCGATCGCCAGTCATGGCTTAACAAATTTAGCCTAGCGAGTATGAAAATCGTTGCCTTTGGAGCATTGGCAATGATTAGGGCTGATTGCTAGCTCTACTGATTCAATGGTTATGTTAATGAATGGTATTTGCAGAGGTTGATTGATAGCGATATTGTAGCGATCACTGCCATTTTGCCGTTTGTCTGAACTCATCTTCATTTAGGAATCGGATTCTGTGTAAGCTTAAATATTCAGGATTTGGAAAGTCTTTTTGGCTACAGCAATGAACTCGATAATCATTTTATTTCCCAGCTTTCAAGACTTGTTCAGCCATCAGATTCAGGTTGGGAAAAGTAGAAGAAATGATAAGATTTTTTCCTTGAAACCTCTGTTCTTGATATTGCGTACCTTCAAGGGTGAGAACTAAAATAACGGCTGCAATTGGGTCAATAATCCAATACTCTGGGATGCCGCGTGCTGCATACTCCAAACGTTTTTCTTGATAGTCTCTGACTCTGGATTTCGGATCGGTCTCACTGTTGGAAACTACTTCAATCACTAATAGAGGCGCGGGATGACCTAATCTGAGCAACTTACCATCTTCACTGATAGCCTTCTCAGATTCTTCTGAATGAACCAGCAGATCTGGTTGTCTTGCAGATGCATAGGCAGAGCTAACTTCAATTTGATGTCCAATGACTAATCGATAATGGGGAATACCTAGCTGAAGAAAAATGGTAAAGAGAAAACTTGCTATTTGTGGATTAATCGGATTTTCTGACCCCATGACAACTAAGATTCCATCCACCAATTCATAGCGGGTATCCGTCCCATCGTCATAGTCTAAATACTCCTCTAATGTCATTCGTTGAGAGATAGTGGTTGTCATCGGTGCGATCGCTCCTTCATGCAGGATTGCTGTTACGCCCAAGGGCTAATCTTGGTATTGAAGAGAGTCAAGGTGCTTTTTCCCCTGATACGACTTTTCTAAAAAACTCCCTGGCTCAATTGTAGAGTACTGAAATAAAACATTTTTCAGTCTAATTCTGCAATGCGCCTTTCCAGAAACCGACGCTCAGGTTCCTGCCGTGCGATCGCCAGTGCCTGTTGATAAGATGCTTTTGCATCAGCCATTTTTCCCAACCGTCGACACAGATCGGCCCGTGCCGCATGGGCCAGGTGGTAATCAGCCAGGTCACCCTGCCTCAGAATATCGTCAACGATTTGCAAGCCCGCCAAGGGACCATCTCGCATCGCCACAGCCACCCCTCGATTCAAATTCACAATCGGTGAGGGTGCCACCTGCGCCAGTACATCGTACAAAGCTACAATTTTTGCCCAATCCGTTGCGTCGGCACTTACTGCCTCAGCATGGACAGCGGCGATCGCCGCCTGGAGGGTATAAAACCCAAACTGTTGCGACAAAAGCGATCGCCGGACCAGGGCTTGGCCCTCTGCAATCAGTCCTGGATTCCACCGTGAACGGTCTTGGTCTTCCAGAAGAATCAGATCGCCATTGGCTGCTGTGCGAGCCGTGCGGCGCGATTCCTGTAGCAGCATCAACGCCAAGAGTCCCACCACTTCAGGATCTGGCAATAGCTCCACCAGCAATCGTCCTAATCGAATGGCCTCTGCCGACAGATCAGCTCGCGTCAGGGATGGCCCGGACGAGGCCGCATACCCTTCGTTAAACACCAGATAGATGGTTTGAAGGACGGTATCCAACCGTTCAGGCAAATCGGCCAGAGATGGCACTTGATAAGGGATATGTGCATTGCGGATCTTGGCTTTGGCACGCACAATACGCTGCGCCAAGGTCGGGGGTGCGATTAGAAAGGCACTGGCGATTGCCTCAGTGGCCAGCCCGCAGATTTCCCTTAGGGTCAACGCGACTTGGGCTTCCTGTGCAAGGGCAGGATGACAACAGGTAAAGATGAGCCGCAGACGATCATCTTCAACCTCCTCGTCAGATTGAGCGAGATCGTTTGGGTCGAGAAGCTGGGCGAGGTCTGCCAAAGACGCATCGAATCGAGTCCGACGTCGAATCGCATCGATGGCTTTGAATCGGCCCGTTGAAACCAACCATGCTCGTGGGTTGGACGGCATGCCACTGCTCGGCCATTGTGCCAAAGCCGCAGCAAAGGCTTCGTGCATCATTTCTTCAGCCAGGTCGAAATCGCCGAGCAAACGAATTAACGTGGCGAAAACGCGACGCGATTCGGAACGATAAACCTCGTTCACCTGTTCTCGGATCGGGTTGTGTGCATTCTCATGCATCTGTCGAACTGCCTGTTTTCCAACCGTTTTCATGAATCGCAGGTCTATTTTCCAGCAGAAGCGTAACAGGACCGTCATTGTCGATCGCAACCTGCATCAGGGCACCGAATTGGCCCGTCTCTACCTTCAGCCCACTGATTCGCAATTTGGCCACAAAGCGCTCATATAGAGCCTCCGCTTGCGCAGGCGGAGCGGCTCCATCAAAGGAAGGACGACGACCCTTGCGGCAGTCGCCATAAAGGGTAAACTGACTCACTGCCAAGATTTCCCCCTGAATATCGACAATCGAAAGATCCCAGCGATCGCCCTCCTCTGCCGGAAAAATTCTCAAGTTCAAAATCTTACTGACCATCCAATCCAGTTCCGTATCGGTGTCAGTAGGAGCAATCCCGACCAGGAGGTTTAATCCGCGTCCAATTTGTCCGACAACACCCCCCTCAACCGCAACGCTAGAGGAGCTAACCCGTTGAATCACAACACGCATAATCTCACACAGGACGGTTTTATCTCAATTATTGCGCCGTTCTTAACCCCTGACGTTCTCTCGGTTAGCCAAACTGAGAATTGCTGGGCTGGCAAAGCGCTGGTTGACAAGTGTTATATGTTTCGAGATACTGATAAAGTACTAAAACAGTGCGGGCATAGCTCAGTGGTAGAGCGTCACCTTGCCAAGGTGAATGTCGCGCGTTCGAATCGCGTTGCCCGCTTTCGCCAACTCAACCCTAAACCATTACAGTGAAATTAGGATTCCTGCATTGTTCACCGCATTTTGGGGGTTGCGTCGGGTATGGCGATTACGATTCGCCACTTCAAGCAGTGGAAACAGGACGGTCGTCCCATTGTGGCGTTAACTGCCTGGGATTTTTTGCTGGCAAGGGTTTTGGACCAAGCTGGGGTGGATCTCATTCTGGTGGGAGATTCCCTAGCCATGGTGGCCTTAGGCTATGACACCACCTTGCCCCTGACCGTGGAAGAAATTCTGCACCATGCCAAAGCCGTGTCGCGGGGGGTCTCTAATGCACTGGTGGTGTGCGATCTTCCCTTCTTGAGCTATCAAGCAAGTCCGCAACAGGCCCTTCAGGTGGCAGGACAGGTCTTAAAGGAGACGGGGGCTAAGGCCGTTAAACTAGAGGGCGGTTATCCGGCGATGGTCGAAACGGTTGCCTTTCTGACCCAGCGCGGTATTCCGGTCATGGGTCATATTGGTCTGACCCCTCAATCGGTCCATCAACTGGGTGGGTACCGCCAACAAGGCAAAGATACGGAAAATGCCGATCGCATTCTAGAAGAGGCGATCGCCCTAGAAGCTGCCGGATCCTTTGCCCTTGTCCTGGAACATATCCCAGCCACCTTGGCGGCAACGATCTCCCAAAAACTCACGATTCCTACCATTGGCATTGGGGCCGGACCGCACTGCGATGGACAGGTGCTGGTTACCGCAGATTTATTGGGTTTATCGGAGTGGCAACCGAAATTTGCGCGCTCCTATGCCCATCTCAGACAAACGGTAACCGAGGCTGTGCAGCAATTTAGTGAGGATGTTCGCGATCATCAATTCTAAAGCGGCTTTACCCTTGCGCTACCCCTTCTTCACGGGCGGCTTGCTCCACGGCAGCCGCCACCGCAGCCGAAACCCGTTCGTCAAACACTGAGGGAATAATGTGATCCGGGGTTAGTTCTTGGGGTGTTACCAGAGCGGCGATCGCATGGGCCGCCTCCAGATGCATAGTGGTTGTAATGGCTGTGGCCCGACAGTGTAGCGCCCCTCGAAAAATGCCGGGAAACGCCAAGACATTATTGATTTGATTGGGATAGTCGCTTCGCCCGGTGGCCATCACCGCCACTAAGCCCTGGGCCAATTCCGGCTGGATTTCGGGGACGGGATTGGCCATGGCAAACACAATAGGATCCTTGGCCATGGTGCGCAACATGTCTGGCGTCACTACGCCTGGTGCACTCACCCCTAAAAACACATCGGCATCTTGGAACGCGGTAGCCAAAGACCCCGAGGCATCCACGGCAAATTCCTGTTTTTCGGGGGTTAAATCCGTGCGGTCCGTACTGACAATCCCTTGGCGATCGCACAGCCAAATGGTATTAGCCCCGGCCTTCCGCAACAGCCGCCCAATGGACACCCCAGCTGCCCCGGCCCCATTGATCACAATTTTGAGGTCGCCTAAGGATTTGCCCACCAACTTTAGGGCATTGGTCAACGCGGCCAAGACCACAATGGCCGTGCCATGCTGATCGTCGTGGAACACGGGAATCTGTAATTCCCGTTGCAATCGGGCTTCCACTTCAAAACAACGGGGAGCGCTAATATCTTCCAAGTTAATGCCCCCAAATACGGGGGCAATGCGTTTCACCGTCTCGACAATTTCATCCACATCCTGGGTGGCTAAACACACCGGAAAGGCATTCAGTTGGCCAAATTGCTTAAACAACAGGGCTTTGCCTTCCATGACGGGCAAGGCGGCTTCCGGGCCAATATTGCCCAGGCCCAAAACGGCGCTGCCGTCGGTGACCACCGCCACGGTGTTGCTTTTAATGGTCAATTCGTACACCCGCTCTGGCTGCTGGGCGATCGCCATACAAATGCGTCCCACGCCGGGGGTATAGGCCATGGCCAGTTCATCTTGGTTGTCTAGGGGCGACTTACCCACGGTCATGAGTTTGCCGCCTTGGTGCAGGGCAAAGGTGCGGTCTTCCGACATCAGCACCTCAATGTCCGGCAGCGCTTTGAGGGCATCCACAATGGACTCGGCATGATCTTGGCTGGCTGCATCGATGGTGAGTTCGCGCACGACGGTTTTGCGATCGCGCTGGAGCACATCAATGTGACCAATATTGCCGCCCGCTTCGCCAATGGCCAAAACGACTTGCGCCAGCATCCCAGCCTGATTGGGAATTTTGATTTGAACGGTAATGCTGTAACTGGGATTGGGGGTTAATTGGACCATAATGGCAGCGTCTTGAATTTAAGCCTCACCAACACTGTAGCGTGATCCGCCAATCTGCTAAACCACCCCATCGTTACCTTCATCGGCTTCTGTAGGGGTAGATTCAGGTGCTATCCCGTCTTTGGGGTCCACTTCACTGAACTCAGTCATTTTCTGCCAAGTGGGCCGCCACTTCTCCGTACAAATTCATGACGTGATGATCTGCCAAACTGTAATAGATATTGCGACCCTCCCGACGATATTTAACGAGGCGCTGCGATCGCAACACGCGCAACTGATGGGACACTGCCGATTCGCCCATTTTGACAACTGCCGCCAGATCGCATACGCATAGCTCCTGCTGCGCCAAAGCAGACAACAGCCGCAAACGACTCGGATCAGACAACGTCCCAAAAAACTCAGCCATCTGCTGTGCTTTTTCGATGGAGACAATTTCTGGCTGCACCTGCCGAACATTTTCTAAATGGACCAAATAGGCATCGCAGCCCGGAGCATCAACGGATTGAGAAACTTTGGTCTTGCTCAGCTTGTCCATAAGCGGTACCGAAACAATTGAGAGACTGGGAAGCGTCGCTTAGCTTGCGCTTAGTTCAAGCC
>JBAVRC010000327.1:0-3926 GCA_049694615.1 Thermosynechococcaceae cyanobacterium
ATCCCCAGCAGCGGGTTTAATTTGCCACTTGGGGTTGTTGTATAGAACTCCTGGACTTGGTGGACCTAACCTCAATACGCCATTTTTGTAGATCGAAACACCGGCATTTTTTGTATCTGAATCTCCAGGATCAAAACAGGCCACAATGTGCATCCATTCGTTTTCTGTTAATGTATCCTGAAAATATGCTCCAGCTCCTAAGCACCCTTCTGGATTGAATAGATAAGCTGAGATGCGATTGGGGCGACATTTCGATGTTCGACTATAGAAGCGCAAAGCCCACTCCTGCTGATTTGCTTTGCCTTTACCAAGCCAGTGCATGTAAGGATCATCGGTTTGACCTTCAAATTCGAGAACATCAGGACGTAACCAAACTTCGACGCTCAAGCCATTACCACTAGTTGGCTGACTGAAATCTTTATGGCTAGGAATCTCAATATAAGAGCTTTTCCCATCCAGCACGATAGATGTATTTGTCTCGTCACTGATTGCACCATTCTCTTTATAGACAGGTGTTCCATGATATACCCCTATATGCCCATTGCCACTGCGATCCTGAGCATCTTCACCTTCATGTTCTCCCAACCGCCAATATGCGATTGGCTTTTTTGCCAAGATGACTTCTTCGTAGCTCGAATGCATCATCAATTTTGATTGGCTGTAATCCATAACTACTCTTAATATTAATTAGGCCGCTCCCCAAATAATAGAATATTGCGCGCCATCGCCACCGAAAAAACCTCGTCCACTTGATTTTCCTGGGTTTATGATGACTGTTCCTAATTTATCATTGCCATCGATAGGAGGATTATCACGATCCCAAAGCTCGATCTTTACTCTATATTGAAAGTCAAGACGAATATTTAAACCCCAAACATCGCCATTATCCATATCTTTTCGTCTTGATGTGTAGTTATTATCCCACCAAATTCTTAGTTCATATTCGTCAGAACCTGCTACATCCTCAGTAACAAAGCAAGTTAACGTGACAAGTTTAATTTTTGTAATTGCAAATGCTGGATTAGGAACTGTAGGGCCAAGAGTTGCATCTCGATATAATTTTAAGGATTTGTCAGGAATAACTATTTCGTCATCTTGAGGAAGTATGGTCTCTGAATTCACCGAACTTTTCTCCTAATATCTTGAGATTACTTTCTAGAAAATTGAAGCCTAACGGCCTGCGTATCAGCGGACGGACTTGCAAAATAATCGCAGATATAGCGTTTTGATCCGTTCCGCTGCATACGCTTGTTAGCTGTCTGTCGCAACTGAGTCAACCACATCAATTAGACTTGTTACAGATTCTAGCGCAGATGGATGTCTTGCACCTCCTACAAGAATACAGCTTATTCCTGCTGCTGTTGCTCCACCTAAATCGCGCCTGACTGAATCTCCAATTACTACGGCATCTTGTGGGTTGACTTGCATTTCTTCTAACACTTTCAAAAATGGACGTGGAGAAGGCTTGACCATCCCACAATCTGATGAAAATGATGTAGCTTCGCACATTGGTAAAACACCACATTGATTCAGTGCCTCAATCCATAGTGCTTTCGGTGCCCAAATATCAATAACTAAACCAAGTCGAAACTTTTGAGAGAGACGCTCGATTGAGTCTGCGTACTCTGGTGGGACAAATCCCAATTCATGACGAGCAAATGTCTCAATCAAAAGATCTAAGTCTTTCTCCGACAAAGAATCATTGTCTTCAACACTTAAAAAGGCTTCTCGCAAACTCGGAAATGTCTCTCGATATTGCAGATCAGGATAGCGAATATCTAAATAACTGTAAGCGGCTTGAATCAACTTATTGACTCGGCTTTGCTCCATGATTCCACCAAGCTGATGATAGACAAGGGCATAGTCCTCATCAGCACCAAACTTATCAGCACCAAACATGAAGGTGTCATTCATATCTAATAATACGGTGCTGAATTGGTCGATCATCCCCTTCTACCCGATCAATTAAAGACAGCTAACGGCAAAGCTCACCGGACGCAAATAGCCTTTGCAACTCACCGACAACCTTGATACGTTCCGGTGCAGCGACGTGTTGGGCTGCTGGCGCACACCATACATAGACAGCAATAATTTACTTGATAAACTGCAACAGATCAAACTCTTGGCGAATATCAACCAAAGAACGATCAAGCAAAGGCTCAAATTCTAGAAAAGGCAACCGCTTCTGGCGTTTTCGAGTTTTGAACCAAATTGGGATTAATGCTGGAATCAGGGCTGGCAGTACCTTAAGAACTGCCCCATAAAGCCAAAGTACGCCTTTCTCTTTAATCATGTCGGCATACATCACATCTACAGCGGGTGAATCTTTCATCTTGAGATAGGTCGCAAACGTACACTCACTGGTCCACCAGAAGAGTGGCAGAATCTTTAGCTCATCGTACATTCCTGTGTCACAGCCATAGATGACATGACCCACATCGTGAGCCAGCAAGATTTTGGCAAATTCCGACGGTTGTGTCTCAGGCGGAGTCACATGGGGATTGAGCGCATAGTACTCGGCTAAGCCTTCGCGCAGGGTTTGAGTACTGGCTTTGTCTATGTAGTGAGGGGTTTGGCTCATAATCCTATTTCGATACGATACAGTACCGTAAATTATAATAGCACTCATGAGTAACACTGACAAAAAGCCGCCCGGAAGACCCCGAAGTATCAAATCCCATCAAGCCATGTTGCAAGCGACCTTAGAACTGCTGGCAGAAGTTGGCTTTGATTCCATGAGTATTGATGCGATCTCGGCTCGTGCTGGAGTGGGCAAGACCACCATCTACCGCCGCTATGCCTCAAAAGCAGAACTGGTCGCGGATGCGATTGAAAGTGTTCGGGAAGAAATTGTAATTCCTGACACAGGCACTCTTCAGGGTGACATTGATGCACTCATTCAAAATGCGGCGCAAATCACGCTTAGCCCACTTGGACGACAGACTGTTGCCATGATCATTAGTAGCGCATCCAGCAACGCTCAATTTGCTCAGATCTACTGGACAAAATACCTGCAACCTCGACGAAAAACATTTGCGATCGTCTTAGAACGGGCAAAGGCAAGAAACGAAATCCCAACAGATACAGACTCCGATCTCGTCTTTGATACGATGAGCGCAATCATGCTCTACGCTTTAATTTTTCAACCGACATCTGAATCTTGGACAGCCTATGTTCACCGTGCCCTAAGTCCCTTGTTTAGAAACTCTTGAACACAAACCGACAATCTTCAAACTGCTGCCACAACCTGTAACCGAAGCAGCCCAACGTTGCTGTTCAGCGGCTGCAAATGACCTTTGCCTCAACATCAACGTTTTTCGGCAGTCCGCTGCAACAGCGTTGTTGTGCGGCGATGTAAACGATCATCACAAGTTTAGCGAAAAATGATGACTTGCAATGTTCATACGCTGTCGTAAATAGAACCGATGAGCATCGAAACGCTGAACTCCTGAATCTAGGTGTAACTGCTTACAATCATAGTGCTTTGCAAATTCAATCAACCATTCAAATAGATTTTGCCCATAACCCTCTGAACGTGCTGCTTCATCAACGACTAAATCATAAACGTATAAAAATCGTCCCCACGCTAAACATTCAGAAATACAGAAACCTGCTACTGCTAATACTTGACCATCTCGCTCTAAAAAAGAAAGCTGATAACCACCTTGCTTTTGACGCTGAACTTGTTCTAAAAAAGTCTCTTGTTTGAGGTCTGGACGTAATTGAGCTAAGACTGGAAAGCATTCAAGGATCTGTGAATCAGATTCGGTTAACTTGATCAACATTAATTAAGGTCTCTCAAAATTTCAATCCTAGACTACAATGCTTAATTCTCGTCCATCTCATCAACAAAAAGCTTGCTAAGAGCTACAGGTAGATGGATTTGTTCCGAACCTTCATACATGGCTTTTAAGGACCGTCTTTAC
>JBAVRC010000328.1:0-9352 GCA_049694615.1 Thermosynechococcaceae cyanobacterium
TTCCAGGGCCAACCCCTGGGCGATCGCCGGATCGTCTGCGGTCAGCAACTCAATCACCGTTTGCGGATTGCCGATCCGTCCCACCGCATTAATGCGCGGTCCTAAGCGAAACCCAATCGTTTCCGGCTTAAAGGCTTGTTTTGCATGGGTGGGGGCACTCCCAGACACCTCAATTAGGGCTTTAATGCCCACAAAGGGGGAATTGGGCAGTCGTTTCAACCCCCGTTGCAACCACCGCCGATTCACCCCAACCAATGGCGCAAGATCGGCAATCGTGCCCAAGGTAAACAAGTCCAGCAAAGGGGTGGTCAAGGCGGAGGACTGACCCATTTGTTGCGCCAAAGACACAGCCAAAATATAGGCCACCCCCACCCCGGCCAGTCCGCGATAGAGCGACGTTTCTGGCAACAGTTTGGGATTGAGGATGGCATTGGCTGGGGGGAGTTGGGGTGGCAGATCGTGGTGGTCGGTCACAATGACGGCCAGTCCCAGTTCGCGGGCACGGGCGATGGGTTGATAGGCAGCAATGCCGTTGTCCACGGTCAATACCACCCGCACCCCTTCAGCGGCAAAGTCTTCCACAATGCGCTCATTAATGCCGTAGCCCTCATGCATTCGGCTCGGAATGGCATAATCGACCTTTGCTCCCAAGGCTCTCAGGGCACGAAGCAGCAAGGCCGTACTGGTCATGCCATCGGCATCATAGTCACCGCAGATGGCAATCTTGGCGTCTTGACGAATCGCCGTTTCCAGGATCTCCAAACTGGCGGCGAGATCGGCAAATTCTTCTAACGGGTTGTTCAGAACGAGGGATTCGGGGTCTAAGAAGGCTTGGACCGCAGCGGGGGTGTCAATGCCGCGATTGATCAAGACCTGGGCCAGACTAGGGGGAAATTGCGAACACGCAGCCACTTGGGCAATTTGCGATGCCGTGGCAGTATGCATGTGCCAGCGTTGATTGGGCAGTCCGGGAGGTAAGCCAACGGGATGAGTGGCCAAAGGAAGATCCTGTGAAGAGCGGTTGATGTTAACCCAGGGTTTGCCGCAATCGGTCTTCCGATGCGCGAAATCCCACCATAACCGCTTGACCCGATTTCACAAAGAGGGGGCGTTTAATCAACATGGCATCTTGGGCAAAGGCATCCACCCATTGGGCATCGGACCAGGTTTGTTTTTCTTCCCCTAGGGCACGGTAGGACTGTCCAGAGGTATTGCGCAAGGGTTTTGTGCCTAAGGCATTAACCCAGTCTTGTAGCATGGAGGCCGTGGGGGGATGTTCTTTGGTATTCACGAATTCGTAGGCGATCGCATGATCGGCCAGCCATTGAAGGGCTTTTTTGCAAGTGCCGCAGTTGGGGATGCCATAAACAGTCAACGTCATAATGAATTTTGGACTCTCGATCCTGAGCAGCGACACCCCAAAGTGTAGCGCGTTAAAGTTGGTCGGGGTTAATGCCGTGCGATCGCAGTTTAGCTATCAAATCCTGATTTAAACGCGACTCTGCCTCAGCCCGATCTTGAGCTTCTTGCAGTTGCGCCGATAATTGTTCAGCCTGTTGTTGCTGTTGCCGAATGATATCTTCTGGTACCGGATAGCGATCGCCCTCTTGGTGATACCAATACAACCAGTCTTGGGTCCGACCATCCTGCTCGCCTGATTCAACCCCAATGCCTAATCCAATTTCGGGGAGCCATACCGGATTCCCCAACCGTCGCACATACTGTCCAGATTGGAGTTGATAGACCTCTAACGGGTCATGGCGGTCCCGTCGCCAGTGGTGGGGATTGTAGATGGTGTAATATAGCACGCCCATCTCGGCATATTTGCGCATCTTCTCTGTGTACTCGGATCCTGGCGTTTGAGAGACAATTTCCAGCACCCAGAGGGGCACTGTGTATTGCTCTTGCCACAACACGTAACTCAAACGCAATCCCTTGGGTCTATAGCGCGGCACTCCCAACACCAGGAAGGCATCAGGACAAATGGCCGTTTCATCTGGATCGTAGTAAATGCCCAAATTCGCACCCAAGAACCAGTCCGAGCGATCAGCCCAGGCTAACGCTAAGGTCGAGCGCAACAGCGTAGGAATCAAGAGTTGCAGTTCGTTGTCCACAGGGCGGTGGTCAGTCTCCGGCAAATCTTCTTCGGTGGGGAGGGCGGAAAGCGGTTTGTACTGTACCATAGTTCAGTCCCAACGATGGGGATATGCCTATCTTAACGAATGGCATTTTCTCAGGGTGTTGGAGCCCTGGGAACTCCTGGTTTTGCGTTACAGTCACAAACGAAGCATGAGGTTTTGTTGAGGCATTATGGTGTCTGTGAGGAATGTTGCCGTTGTGGGTGGATTGATGGCCATTATTGGGGCGGGCGTCATGGTCCCCTCTGCCTTGGCCAGTTATAGTAGCAGTCTCGAAGTGAAGCTCAATGGTCTTAAAAGTGCCAATGGTCAGGTCTGCTTAACGGTTTTCTCTGGTCCCAAAGGATTTCCTGCCGGTGGTCAAGGCTCAAACCTGATGGCCTCCCGTTGCATTGCCTTAGGAAAAGGGGGCAGCCAAGTCACCTTTGAAAATCTGCCCCTGGGAATTTATGCGATCGCCGTGATTCATGACAGCAATAGCGATGGTCGTCTCAATACCAACCCCCTTGGCATCCCATCGGAGGGATTCGGGTTTTCCAACAATCCGCCCTTACGGTTTGGTCCGGCTAAGTTTGGGGATGCGCAAGTGTTTGTATCTGGCACGAAAACCTTGGTGCAAATTCAAATGCGTTATTTGAACTAAGGTGGCTCAAGGGGTAACTCAATGATAAAAATCGCTCCCGTGGGCTGATTATCCTCGACCCGGATGGTGCGTCATGACCGTTCCGAGAGTTCCATCCATCGCTCGGTTGCGGTTTCAATGGTCTGTTCCAATTGGGCCAATTTTTCGGACAGTTGTTGCAATTCCGTAAAACCAGATTGCGGATGATCGTACAGGGTCTTTTCCAAATGGGCCTTTTCTGCTTCCATTTGGGGAATTTGAGTCTCCAGTTGCTCCAATTCCCGCTTTTCCTTGAACGATAACTTGCGTGGGTTTGAGCTAGAGAGCGATCGCTCTGGCTCCATTTTGATATCGGTTGCATGGACGGGTTCCGTGGGCCGTATCTCTTGCTCAGCCACCTCCTCCGCTTTTTTAAAATCTAAATAGACCGAGTAATTGCCGGGATATTGCCGCAACGTACCATCTGCTTGAAAGGCAAAAATCGTATCGACGGTGCGATCCAGAAAATAACGATCATGGGACACCGACAATACACACCCATTAAAGTCTTCTAGATAGTCTTCCAACACTGCTAACGTTTGTACGTCTAAGTCGTTGGTGGGTTCGTCTAGAATCAACACATTGGGGGCAGCCATTAAGACCTTTAATAAAAAGAGGCGACGCCTTTCGCCCCCAGACAGTTTACAAATTGGCGCATATTGTTGATTCGGTGTAAACAAAAACCGCTCCAGCATTTGCGATGCCGTAATCACTGACCCATCTGCGGTTTTGACTAACTCAGCCGTCTCTTTGAGATAATCGATGGTCCGCTGCTCTGGATTAAGGCTCAAATCATCGGAATGTTGGTCAAAATAGCCAAAACAAATGGTGCTACCAATCTCGACTGTGCCAGCATCTGGCTGAACTCGCCCGGTAATGATATTCATCAAGGTGGACTTACCCGCCCCATTGGGACCAATAATACCCACCCGATCTTCAGGGCTAAATTCATAGGTGAAGTCCTGGATCAGCGATCGCCCATTGTAAGACTTGGCAATATCCTGTAATGCAATTACCTTTTTGCCAATGCGACGCCCTGCCGTCGTAATATCGACCTTCCCTTGATGAGCCTTAAAGGTCTTGGCTTGCATTGCATGGATCCGATCAATCCGAGCCTTTTGCTTCGTGCTTCGCGCCTTCGGCCCGCGCTTGAGCCATTCCAATTCCCGTCGCAAGACCCCGGAATGTTTGCGTTGCGAACTGGCTGCGGCCTCTTCTGCAAGGGATTTTTTCTCAAGGTAGTAGGAATAATTGCCCTCGTAGCGATACAGATCGGCACGATCAATTTCGACAATTCCATTGGTCACCTGATCGAGAAAATAGCGATCGTGGGTAATGAGGAGTAATGCACCGGAAAAACGCTTCAGGTAACTTTGCAACCATTCCACGGACAGCGCATCGAGATGGTTGGTCGGCTCATCCATCAACAAGACATCTGGCTGTGAAAGCAAAGCCGTTGCCAAGGCAATTCGCTTGCGATATCCCCCGGATAGACTGCCCACTTGGGCAGCAAAGTCAGAAATTCCTAACTGGGTCAACACAATTTTGGCCTGGGTTTCCAGTTCCCAGGCACCTGTCATATCCATGCGGTGGGTCACATGCGACAATCGCGCCATGATTTGGGCCGGGTCGCCTTGACCGTGGGCCAGCCGATCCGACAGATCTTCGTACTCGCGTACCAGTTGCGCTTGTTCTCCGCTATCCGCAAACACCTGCTCTAAAACCGTGCGTTCGTCCTGCAAATCCGGTTGTTGGGGCAGATAAACGATTTTGGTACTGGGATTGACCCATAACTCGCCCCCATCAATGGGTTCTAGGCCCGCAATCATTTTGAGCAAGGTGGATTTCCCCGACCCATTCGTCCCAATCACACCAATTTTGTCCGTTGGCCCCAAGCTAAAATTGGCATCGCGCAAGATCTCCTTGATGCCAAAATCCTTTTGGAGCGATCGCAGTGTCAAGACGCTCATTTACCCTCCTATGGGCCAAGATTGCAACACCGCATCAAACCAAGCCTCCGTGCGATCGCCCAGCGCCGCCAGGGAAAATTCCTGTTCAGCTTGTTGGCGACAAGCCCGCCGCTCAATACCTGCTAGTTTACCAATGGCCGCAATTAAACCCGACACCGAATCCGGATCCACCAACCAGCCGGTTTTGCCATCCTGGACAATCTCCGCTGGACCGCCGCGACGGTAAGCAATGACTGGAACGCCACAGGCCAATGCCTCAATCGCCACATTGCCAAACGCTTCCACCCACCGCGAGGTGACCAGCAAGGCCTGCGATCGCCGCACCACCGCTTGCATCTCCGCCGTATTCAAAAAACCCAAATAGTCTATCGGCGCATCTGGATAGTCCTGTTGAATGCGTTCAAAATAGGCGGGATCCTGCATTCGACCCATAATTTTCAGGGGTACTCCCGTGGCTTGAGCTGCTGCCACCGCATCTTCCAATCCCTTTTCCGGCGAAATCCGACCCAACCAGCACAACACCGGATCGGGGAGATCGCAGTAGCGATAGAGCGATAAATCGAGACCACTCCCAAGCGGTACACAATGATCGGCAAAGGGAAAGGTCTGCGCTTGCGTCCGTGTGTAAACCCCAATGGCATGGGGATAACGAGCTGCCACCTGACCCACAATCTCATCCATGACATTGCTCAAGGATCCCATACTCACCAAATGGGCGATCGGCGTCTTAAAAAAGGGCGTTAGATAAAATGGCAACCAATCGTAGGCAAAATTGACAATCAGATCGAACTGATCTTGAACCTGACGCGCATAGGCCCACATCTGGGTTAGCACCGAGTGGGCAGGCATGGTAATCGGCTCCTCACGCGACTGGGTCTGGGCCGGAACTTGCATTGCACCGTCCATTTCAGTCAGCTTTCCATAGGCAAACGCTGAACCCTCAGGTGCAACAACCTCCAAACCATAGCCTCGATCCGTGAGTACCTGGGCGGTGTTGATTAGGGTTAATTCCACACCTCCCCCTTCTCCAGACCCGAGTGGCCCAACCGATGTAGACATCAACAGTAACTTGAGCGGACGTCGCAGACCTGTTGCTACCAAAACTGAAAGAACCCCAAAACCCCCTACGCAGTGTAGCAGAGTTTCAGAGTTCAGGAAGGAAGCGAAAAGCGGGCAAATTTAGAGAGCTTGAAGTTTTATAAAACCCAAGAATAAAACCGAATTGATTTTAGCTGGTAAAATAAGACACAAAACATCAATGAGGAACACAGGAGATGAAAAGTTAAGAAAAGATTAAGAAGTAGCTTGCTCAAATTGAGGGCTTCTGTTGCGTTTCAGCGCTTCCAAGACGGATTCAACCTGATTGGGCGAAAACCTTGTTAGTTCGCTGACCCAGAACCGCATTTGCTCAGTTTGATTGATATCGTCGCAAATTATAGCCATTTTTAAATCTCTCCTTGATAGACAAGAGTATACAAACCCCCGCTATTGAAAACCGTGTTCCTGTTGACAGTGCATTCAAGGCTTTTTAAACCCCTCTTTGCGTTGAATTATGCAAGAGTATACAAACCTTAACGACCAGGAACCGTATTCCCGTTTACACTTTAGCCCAAGACTTTTCAAAGCGCTGTATTTTTCATAAAGTTAATTGGGAAAACTTCCGTGCTTGATTTCATCCTTGGGGATCCCAATGCTTCTACCCACCCGCTATGGCCTCAAGGACAAGCTAAACTAAGAGACAGACTAGAACCATTTGGCTAAGATGGAGGCTAAACGCTCCTTGGCCGATTAGCGCAGTTTTGAGTTGACGAAAGTTATTGAGAATCAAATCATGAGCGATATTCAAAATCAGATTGTTCAGGAGCGGGAACACGCTCGCGAAGTCTGCGATACAGATGGGGCCGGATCGGGAGCCTGCGCGGCAGCCTGGGATGCCGTCGAAGAATTGCAAGCGGAAGCCTCTCACCAGCGCGCCCAGTCCAATGGCGAGCATAAAACGTCTTTGCAGCAATATTGCGACGATAACCCCGATGCCGCCGAGTGCCGTCTCTACGAAGATTAAGACGGGCTGAACTCGGCATTGATCAACGGCAAGATCGACTGATGGCAGGGAAAGTAGATGCGGTAGATGACAGATAAAAGGTTGTCTACCGCATTTTGGTGTTTTTGCAAGATCTGACGGGGCACAAGGTTACGTATGTGGGACAGGATTCAGCAGCACATTCAGTCCGTGACGGGAATGCCTTGCCAGCGGCTGGAGCACCGATTGGTAGGGGGCGGTTGCATTAACCAAGCTTACTGTCTGACCGATGGCGACCAATCTTATTTTGTCAAGCTGAATCAGGCCAGTCAGGTTGGCATGTTTGAGGCAGAAGCCTTGGGCTTGCAAGAGATGGTTGCGGCCAACGGCATTCGGGTCCCGCGCCCCCTGTGTTGGGGGGTTGCTGCCGACCGAAGCTATATCGCGATGGAATGGCTGGATCTGGGTCGGGGCAGTCCCGAACATTGGTCCGAAATGGGGCGCGGACTGGCGCAACTGCATCGGGCCACAACCTCTCACGGATTTGGCTGGCAACAGCCTAACACCATTGGCGCTACGCCTCAGATCAATCCTTGGACCTCCGATTGGGCGACATTTTTTAGAGAGCGTCGAATCGGTTACCAACTCCAATTGGCTCAACGTCGTGGCGGGCGGTTGCGGTGGGCGGATGCACTCTTAGCTGCGATTCCGCAATTGTTGACGGGTCACAACCCTGAACCGTCCCTGGTCCATGGCGATTTATGGTCGGGGAATGCAGCGTTTACCCCTGAGGGAGAACCCGTTATCTTTGACCCAGCGGTTTATTATGGCGATCGCGAAGTCGATTTGGCCATGACAGAATTGTTCGGCGGCTTCCCCGCTGCGTTTTATCAAGGTTATCAGGCGGCTTGGCCTTTGGCTCCGGGATACGAACAACGCAAAGTGCTCTATAACCTGTACCACATCCTGAATCATTTCAATTTGTTTGGCGGCAGCTATGGCAACCAAGCCGAAGGGATGATCCAAACGCTGTTGCGCTAGTGCTGAACCGATGTGTCCTGTAAGACACGGTTGAGTTTGCCGCTTTGGAACCCTTCTAGATCCAGGGCGACATAGGTAAAGCCAAACTTTTGTAAGGTTTGCACGACGGTAGGGAGATCGGTGTTGACCACGAACCCTTGGATTTTATCGGCGGGCAATTCGATGCGCGCGGTATCGCCGACAGAACGCACCCGCAGCGTTGTCCATCCCAGCCCGCGCAGGTATTGCTCGGCTTGCCCGACGCGACGCAATTTTTCCGGGGTAATGGTTTCTCCGTAGGGAAAGCGAGAACTCAGACAGGGTTGGGCCGGTTTGTCCCACCAGGGTAGGCCCAAGTCTTTGGCAATGGCGCGCACTTCCAGCTTGGCGATCCCCACTTCGGCAAGGGGCGATCGCGTGCCCCGTTCTTTGGAGGCTTGAAGGCCAGGGCGATAGTCTTGAAGGTCGTCGGCATTGACCCCATCCACAATATAGTCGTAGCCCCAGTCTTGAGCTAGGGGTTTGAGGGTGTCGTAAAGTTCGCTTTTGCAGAAATAACAGCGATTCACTGGGTTGCTGGTGTAGTTGGGGTTGTCCATTTCATGGGTTTCGACCAAGCGATGGGGCATCCCAATTTCAGCGGCTTGGGTCTGAGCAGCGTCCAGATCGGCAGGTAACAAAGATGGCGAGACGGCGGTGACGGCTAAGATGCGATCGCCCAACACATCGTAGGCCACCTTAGCGACCAGCGTACTGTCAATGCCGCCAGAGTAGGCAATCAGTGCGCTATCCATGTCGCGAAATAGGGCTTGCAGTCGATGCAGTTTTTCGCAATCCATGACACCTGTTTTTAGCGAGAGGACGTATGTTATGATAACTGTTTGCTGAAATAACTGAACACCTATGGCCCTTCTGCAAGAGAAGAAACAAGAAATCATCGAGGTCTATCAAGTCCACGGCACCGATACAGGGTCTGCCGATGTTCAAGTGGCCATGCTCACGGAACGGATTTCGCGCTTGAGCGACCATTTGAAAACCAATAAGAAAGATCATGCATCTCGTCGGGGTCTGTTAAAAATGATTGGGCAGCGGAAACGGCTGCTGTCCTATATTCAGAAAGGGGATAATGATCGGTATCGTCAACTGATTACCCGTCTTGGCATCCGTGGCTAGGCCAAATTATGGCTCCTAAAGCAACGCCATCGAAGGATTCCCAGCCTGCCAAACAGGGGTTTCAACCCTTGGCCTTTGAACCGAAGGCTAAAGGTAAGGCCAAAACGAAAGCTGAAACCCCCAAGACTGCAAAAAAAGCGGTTCCCTTGCCAAAGGGGAAAAGCCAGCCGAAGGGTCCGTCCAAATCGAAATCGGCTCAGGGAATTCCTGAGGTTGTTAGTCGGCGAATGGCCCAGCGGATGGCGCTTTTTTGCGGTATCCCCACGCTGTTGGGCTTGGCCACGTTTCCGACAAGTTATTTCATGGTCCAAAAGGGTATTGAGTTGCCCAATGTGGCTGTTTTGTTAGCCAGTATGGGATTCTTTGGTCT
>JBAVRC010000329.1:0-9750 GCA_049694615.1 Thermosynechococcaceae cyanobacterium
CGTATCGTGATGGGACAGATATTGCGTCACCTTTTCGATCAGATTGGCGTCGTGGGCACGCTTGGGATCCAGCCAAAAAATGGTCGGTGAACCCGTTGCTCTAGCGCGATTGACCGCTAGCTTCACCCAATCTTGAATGGGTAAATCTTTGGTTTGGCACATGCGCCAAATGTCTCCCTTCTCGACACTGTGCTGCATCAAGAGTTGCCCAGCCTCGTCAACGACTCTAACCGTTCCAGTCATAGGGATTTCAAAGGTTTTGTCGTGAGACCCATACTCCTCAGCTTTTTGGGCCATCAAGCCCACATTGGAGACGTTCCCCATCGTGACGACATCGAAGGCCCCCTTTTCTTGGCAAAATTCGATGATGGCTTGGTAGACGGTGGCATAGCACCGATCCGGAATCATGGCTTTGGTATCCGCTAGGTTGCCATCTGGTCCCCACATTTTGCCAGAGGTGCGAATGGCCGCAGCCATGGAGGCATCAATAATGACATCGCTAGGCACATGGAGATTGGTGATCCCTTTATCCGAGTTGACCATCGCGAGAGGAGGGCGGGTTGCATAGGTCGCTTGCAAGTCGGCTTCGATGGTTGCCCGTTGGTCATCGGGGAGGGTTTGGATTTTGGCATAAACATCGCCGATGCCGTTATTGGGGTTGATGCCCAATTGGGCAAAGGTATCGGCGTACTTGGCAAAGACATCCTTATAGTAGAGGGTCACCGCATGACCAAACAGAATGGGATCGGACACTTTCATCATCGTTGCTTTGACATGAAGCGAAAGCAGGATGTTTTCGGTTTGAGCAGCGTTGATTGCTGTTTCGTAAAAGGTCCGCAAGGCTTGGATGCTCATGACTGCCGCATCAATAACTTCCCCGGCTAGTACGGGGATGTGCGGTTTGAGTACAGTGGTCGAGCCATCCGCTGCAACCAGCTCAATTTTGACCGCCCCAGCTTGTTCAATGACCACCGATTGCTCAGTCCCGTAAAAATCGCCATGGTCCATGTGGGCGACGTGGGATTTAGAATCGGCGGTCCATGCCCCAACCGCGTGGGGGTGCTTTTGGGCATACTGCTTGACTGCCGCAGCAACCCGTCGATCTGAGTTGCCTTCGCGCAAAACGGGGTTAACGGCACTCCCTAGCACTTTTGCATAGCGTGCTTTAATGGCCGCTTCGGCCTCCGTTTTCGGTTCGGCAGGGTAGGTGGGAATGTCGTATCCTTGTGCTTGTAATTCTTGAATCGCGGCTATTAATTGCGGAATAGAGGCGCTGATATTAGGCAGTTTAATAATGTTGGCTTCTGGTGTTTTAGCGAGTTCCCCCAATTCAGCAAGTGAATCGGGTTGCCGTTGTGCTTCGGTCAGGTTTTCAGGAAACGTGGCAATGATACGTCCTGCTAGGGAGATATCGCTCGTTTCTACGGCAATATTAGCTGCATCTGTAAAAACCTTGATAATCGGAAGGAAAGAGTACGTGGCCAAAGCCGGAGCTTCATCTGTAAAGGTATAAATAATTTTAGATATTGGATGAGTCATGAATTGTCCTATCGGGTTCTTGCACTTTAGCTCGACTTGATCTATTTTTGCGCCTTGGAAAGAGCCATCGGCGGATTCCAGTGCGGGTCCACGCTTTCGCTATGATGAAAGACCATACAAAGCCATGAGAACACATTTTAGAGGAGTGCGAGAAAAACAATGGGGTACCCCGTTACCTTGATTCGCGGCGACGGAATTGGTCCAGAGGTTACGGAAGCCACACGCCTTGCAATTGATGCGACGGGTGTTTCCATTGACTGGCATGTGATCGATGCGGGTGTCGATGCGATGGACCCATACGGGACGCCTTGGCCACAGCATGTTTTAGATGCAATCCGCGAAACCAAAACGGCCCTTAAAGGTCCCATGACAACCCCTGCGGGCAGTGAGTTGCGCTCCGTCACTGCGGAACTTTGCAAACAATTAAACCTCTATGCGAACCTCAGCCCAGCTAAATCCATGGTTGGGGTTAAAAGCTACTTCCAAGCGATCGATCTGGTGATTGTGCGGGACAATACCGAGGACCTTTCTGCTGGAATCGAATTTGAGCGCACCTCGGTGGAGGCTGCCGAAGCCCGTGCGTTTTTAAGTCGGTTGTCTGGTCAGCCGATCCGCGATGATGCCGCGATCGCAATCAAACCCATTTCTGTGTTGGGCAGTCGCCAAATCATCGATTTGGCCTTTAGACATGCCACTGTGACGGGCCGTCGCAAGGTGACGGTGGTGCATAAGGCAAACCGCATGAAGCATACCGATGGATTGTTTTTGGACGTCGCTCGCGAGGTCGCCAAGGAATATCCAAACATCGAATTTGAAGATCAGATTTTGGACCACGTGTGCGTGCAACTGATGCAAAAGCCGGACCGCTATGATGTGATGGTTACGCCCAGTCTTTACGGCGATATACTTGCGAATCTGTGTGCGGGCATGATCGGTGGCTTGGGCGTTGCACCGGGAGTCAATATGGGCCGAGATTACGCTGTTTTTGAAGCGATGCATGGCTCAGCGCCAAAATATGCAGGACAAAATAAAGCGAATCCGACGGCGCTGATTTTATCCGGGGTATTGATGTTGCAACATCTGCATGAAATTGAAGCTGCTGCGAAGTTACAAAAGGCCGTAGAAACTGTGATTGCGGCTCAGGAAAGGGTCACCTACGACCTCGCCCCCTCTGGAACAGAACCGGTGGGAACTCGCGAAATGGCTGAAGCGATCGCCCAAGCCATGCATTGAGCCATTCCCTTACCCCTGCGCGTCGAGTTCCAGGCAAAGTTGGTCAAGTACAGTTGCGGGGGAATCGGCTTGCAGCAGCGCTCCGCTAATGGCGATCGCCGCTGCCCCATGGGCGATCGCGCCTGCAGCTCGTCCCGGTTTGATCCCGCCTAGGGCGACGAGTGGACGGACGGCCCTGGCAGCACAAGCTTGCAACCCCAATAACCCTAAGGGTTCACGTAGATCGGCAGGTTTAGAAGTGGGCCGAAACAGGGGGCTGAGAGTGGCATAGTCGGCCTCGCCCAAGTCGTCCGCATCTAAAGGATCTGAGCCGTGGCGGGATGCGCCCAACAACATACCGGGCCTGAGTTGCGATCGCACGGTCCCTAAGGCCACCTGGGAGGCAACATGAACGCCATCGAGGTTGAAAGCCAGGGCCAGGTCCGTATGAGTATGCACCAACAACCGGGCACCGGCCTCTTTGGCCAACGGGTTTAAGGTCTGGAGCGTGTCGGCAATCTGATCGAGGGCTGCGAGTTTATCCCGCACTAAAATGGCCATGCGATGGCTGTAAGGTGACTGTAATAGTTGCCCTACCGTGGCTTCAACGGTTCTACCCGCCTGCCGACAGACTACGGTATCGGTAATGACTAAGATCTCAAAGGGTAATACAGACCGCATCGTTTATTTTAAGGAGTGAGTATGTCAAATCCCGAAATTCCAGCCATTACTGAGACGCTTTTAGCCGCCAAGAAAGCTAAAGGAATAACCTTTGCCGATCTCGAACAACGCATCGGTCAAGATGAAGTGTGGATTGCCTCTGTGTTCTATCGGCAGTCTACCGCCTCCTCCGAGCAAGCCAGCAAAATCCTTCAAGCTTTGGATTTACCGCAAGATCTAGCTCCTGAACTCACAGCTTACCCCACCAAAGGATTAGGGCCAGTTGTCCCCACTGATCCCT
Source organism: Thermosynechococcaceae cyanobacterium (assembly GCA_049694615.1). GTDB lineage: Bacteria > Cyanobacteriota > Cyanobacteriia > Thermosynechococcales > Thermosynechococcaceae > JAAURS01. Next base: position 3,713 of record JBAVRC010000329.1, read on the forward strand.
TGGTTTACCGTTTCTATGAAATTATGCAAGTCTATGGGATGCCCATGAAAGCAGTTATTCAGGAAAAATTTGGCGATGGTATTATGAGTGCGATCGATTTCACCCTGGACATCGAGAAAGTGGAAGATCCCAAGGGCGATCGCGTGAAGGTGATCATGAATGGGAAGTTCCTACCCTATAAAACGTGGTAAGCCGTGTTTGCGGAACTACACCCCTGCGATCGCCCCATGAATCATGATGGAGACAGAATCCTTCGCAAATCCCTATGCAGTTCATTCATCGCACCTTTGTCGTGCCGACCCAAGACAACGTTCAGGTTTTGGATCTGACCCCCCAAATTCAAGCTTGGATTGAAGCGGAGGCCATTCGGCAGGGACAAATCACCTTGATCGGACAACACACCACCACGGCATTGATCGTCAACGAATGCGAAGACCGACTGTGGGCCGATATTCGCGTTTTTTTGCAGAAATTGGCCCCCGCTGGCGATCGCTATTTGCACAACGACCTGCATCTGCGGGATGTGCCGGAAGACGAACCCATTAATGCCCATTCCCACTTAATGGCCATGTTGCTGGATACGAGCGTGACGATTCCCATTATCGACGGGGGCCTTGGGTTGGGGACCTATCAATCGGTGTTGATGTTGGAACTGGATGGGCCGCGTACCCGCACTGTACTGGGCCAGATCCTTGGCGTTTAGCATGGAATGGGTTCAAGCGGTTTTGGGCATGGTTCAAAGCCCCTCAGGGATCTTAGTTTCCGCAGCCCTGCTGGACTTTGCCTTGGGCGATCCCTGGGGATGGCCCCATCCAGTGCGCGGCATGGGTTGGGCGATCCAAGGCTATAGCCAATGGGCTTGGCGACAATTTAAGAGCCCGTTGCTACTGCGGTGGGCGGGCGGTCTTTTGGCCATCGGGTTGGTTGGGGGCAGTGCCCTGTTGGCTTGGGCTGTCATCTCCGAAGCCTATCGCATCTGGATGCCCTTGGGCTGGGTCCTTGAAGTGGTGCTGCTCGCCAGTTGCTTTGCCGGACGCAGTTTACGGGCGGCGGCGGAAGAGGTGCTCCAAGCCCTGAAGACCAAGCCCCTCGTCGAGGCCAGAACGGCCCTAAGTGGCTATGTCGGTCGAGATACCACAGACCTATCGGAGGCGGAGGTGCTGCGGGCGGTGTTGGAAACCGTGGCCGAAAATACCACCGATGGGGTGATGGCTCCATTGTTCTATGGGTTACTGGGCCTTGCCCTGCCATCCATTGGTCCAGTCCCCTTGGCGATCGCCTATAAAGCAGCGAGTACCCTAGACTCCATGGTGGGCTACCGTCAGGATCCATATACCCATCTGGGTTGGTTCAGTGCCCATTTAGACGATTGCTTGACCTGGCTGCCCTGTCGCCTGAACGTTTTCACCCTGGGAGGTTTATCGGGGAAACTGCAAACAGTGTTGCGACTCTGTCGGCGCGATGCCATGAAGGATCCTAGCCCCAATTCAGGGTGGAGCGAATGTGCCTATGCCGCGATTTTAGAGGTGCAGTTGGGTGGTTTTAATACCTATGGCGGTGTCCTCAAACTCAAACCCCTTTTGGGTAAACCCTATCGGCCCATCACGCCAGAACGCATTGCCTTGGCCCTGCGGCTGATGCGCAATAGTTTTGTGACTTGGGTTGTCTTTGCGATCGCCTTACGGTTTTTGTGGACACCCCCATAGACGGACGTCTAGAGATGTATTGATGTATTCATGACCTGTCTGCAAAATAGGGCTATTGGGCTGGGTATCCTAGACAGTGCAACGAAATCGACGGTACCTAGGGTGTTCTCTCCCGTTGCGAATTTTGACATCACTTGTATCCCCGATTATGAACATTGCAAGAATTTGGGCCATTGGCAAAAATGTGTTTCGCGAAGTATTTCGCGAGCGGGTTTTATATATCGCAGCTTTATTCGGTGTCGCCCTTGTGATTGCCGTGTTGCTGCTGAATGAGGTATCCGGCGGGGCTGAAGGCAAAATCAGCCTGGATGTCGGAATGGCGGGTATTAGTCTTTTAGGGCTGACGGTAGCCGCTTTTATGGGGGCGGGGTTAATGAATAAGGAAATTGAAAAACGGACCGCTTTGGTGTTAATTGCCAAGCCGGCAAGTCGGGCTGAGCTGATTGTCGGTAAACATTTGGGATTGAGCGCCGTCATTGGATTGCTCATTGCCCTGATGACATCGATATTATTCGGGATCATGGCATGGCGCAGCATCCCCTTTGCCTGGACTTCTTTATCGGTCGCGGCGCTCTACTTAACCCTTGAACTCTCCTTGATTACAGCGGTTGCTCTTTTATTTGGGGTGTTCACCAGTTCCTTGATGGCAACAGTTCTGACGTTTGCCGTTTATTTAATGGGACACTTTAGTCAAAATTTGGTCGCGCTCAGTCAAACTATTAAAACTGAATCGGTCAAAAATATTGTTAAAGGCATTTATTTGATTTTCCCCGATTTGTCGCGACTTGATCTCAAAAATCAAGCCGTTTATGGATTGCTTCCCGATTCTGGCACCTTAGCTATGAACGCGTCTTATGGCGTGATTTATATCGTTTTGTTGTTGGCGATCGCCAGTCTCATTTTTTCCAGGCGGGAGTTTTAAGCGACCTTAAAAGTCTTTTTGAGCAATTTGTCCCGGTTCGCAAACTCCAGCGATCGCAAAAGGAACGGTTGCGGTAAAGGTAAAGGGACTTCCCGGTTTTTGCAGTTCAATGTGCAAATGAGGCCCGGAACTCCAACCCGAATTCCCGCTATAGCCAATCAACTGATCGGCTTCCACGCGATCGCCCGCCTTAATCGAAACCTTTTCGCGGAAGCCTTGTTGCAGGTGCAAATAAGCTGAACGATAACCGCCATCGTGCTCAATGAGCACATAGTTAAACTGGGAGATCTTGTCCGGTCCACCCCCCGTATCCGGGTATCGATCCTGGACACTCATCACCCGGCCCGCTCGCATGGCATAGACGGGCGTACCAATGTTTGTGGCCAAGTCGTAGGCATACTCCATGCGTCCGCGATGTGTGGATCCACGAATTCCTTGCGATAAATAACCCAACCCATTCAACGGATGACAAAACCCCGTTAATGGGGAGGCAATCGTAGGGTATGGGTTCGCTGACAACGGCATATAAAATCCCTTATCGGCGGGCAAATTGCGCGCTTGGAGACTAGGAGACGATGCATTATTATTCCAGGTGACCGTATTGGCTCCCCCAGTCGCTTTGTATTGGGTGCCTATGCGTTGCTCGGAAGGACTGATGGCACCCACCGTATTCGGAGTTGCAAACTTTGGCACAACCGTTACAAAGGATCCCAGCGCCAATAACCCTGCTGCCGTCCAATTTCGCCACCGTTGCTCTGACAGGGCCTCATTCATTTGTCGGCGGGTTACCAACCCCTGCTGGATTAAAATCTCCCCAAGCTTTAAATGGGTTTCGCGTTGGATTGCCAAAGCTAATTTTAAGTCGTCAGGCGTAATGAGTTTCTTTTGAATCAAAACCTCGCCAACACGAACCTTATCGGCAACATTAGTTTGTCTCTGAAACATCATAAACTCCTGACAACAAGACATCGCTTAAAACATGTATCTCAAAGAAAAATGAGGCGCGTTCAAAATTTACTTTTTTGAGAGAAAAATAAAATAAGAATCAAAATTTGCATAATATAAACCATACACTGCAATATTTAATTTGCAGATCAGGCAAATATTTTCCTGTGTTCCTGACAGTCACATAGAATGGAAGGTGAGTGGAAAGTCCAGACGCTTTTAGATAGAGAATTGTTGATAAGCTGAAGAAAAGCAGCCCTTCTATCTCAGGATGCCCATCATCTCTTGTGATTCGATCAGGGCATAGCTATTTTGTTACAGCTTGAATTGTAGATACCTGTATTTATTGAAATTTGTACAAATAATTATTGATCTTTTGATGGTTTTAATGAAATTAAAATGTTCACAGGATTATTGCTCTACTGCTCCAAGCACTTTGAGGGTAGCTTTCTGGGCTGCGGTGATGCCTGTGACCCCGGTGATGTTCATTCCTTAATAGGGGCGATCGCTCCGCAAGGTTTTCAAACACTCGCCCGTCTACACGTCCCATAACTTATAGCAATTTTCAATCGGATGCAGTACATCTGTAGGGGCGCACGGCCGTGCGCCCCTACGCAACGGTGTGATGTATTCATATGAAAAACGCTCTAATGGTCTCATCGGTGCTACCGCTTGCCAGAAATGGTCAGGGCCGATGCGGTGTTTCAAATAGCTGGCCGAGTAATTCGTGTCATCGGCAATTTCATCATAGGTCTGTCCCTGCCAGGAACCCCGTAAAACCGAGATTTCAACTGTACTGAGTCGCCTCCCCGAATGATCGAGAACCGCTTTATCGGCAATGTCCAGCGCCTTCTCAAAGTTCATGTTGGTGGAGAACAGGGTTGTAATACCCCCACTTTACCAGACCCATCCAAAGCCGATAGGTGAACTTAAGGTGAACACTTAAGGTGAACTTAAGTGAACTTTCATCTATCGACACCCGTTGAGAGATGCCCGAAACTGAAGTCATGAAGAACGGAACAAGCAAAGACACCTAGAACAAGGCCTTTACCGCTTCTAACCCGTCTAGCGCCCACCGAACTTCTTACAAGCTTTTTACCCTTTCCGATTCAGCCCTAACTCGGTCTGCACGCATTAAGTCTTTCGATCCAACCAGGATTGCAGGACGGAACCGTTGCGGCAAGGGATCCGTTTGTCTATTCCTTCACCCTATGTCTGGAGAAAAGATCATGTTTACATCCCGCTCGATCCTATTAAAAACCATCCACATTTTGACCTCAGGTGTACCTTTTATCGTTGCAGTCAATACACCCGTGATAGCAGAGACCAATCAGATTAACTTTAAACTCTATCCAAACAAGCCCTTTGTGGCCTGTATGGCCGCTTCCGCTAAAGTGACACCCACCGTAGATGCAGTGGTGAAGCGCGGTGGCCTGAACGATACACTCACACTGACCCTAAGGAACTTTAAACCGGGACTAAAATTTGATTTATTCACCATTCAGCGCAGCAATCAGTTGGCCAACGGCAAACCCGATCCTAAATTCAAAAATTTTGGTCTGGCTTGGTATCAATCGGATGTAGAAGCGAATAAATCTGTCGCGATTAAGACGATTCTGCTCGATCAAATTTTTGGGTTTGACCCGGATGTAGCGTTAGACCCAACCCAAACCCTCCATGTGGGCTTCTGGTTCAACAATCCAGCGGATGTCGAACCCTGCGGATTTGCAGGACCGCCTACTCCCTTTAATGGCGAACACAAAGCTGGGCCGGTGGCTTTTATTACCCGACCGAATGCGGCGACGAAGTTGGGGCCATTGTGCACCAATCCGAATCTTAAAACTAGGCCCGCGACCTGCAATCCCTAAGCGGATATTTGAAAGGTATCCAATATCATTGCGCTCGGACCCCCAAAACTCACTAAGGTTTCGCCACCCCAAGTTGGGCAGGACGACTCAGCTTCTACTGCCCAAATGCTCATTCCATTTACTCACCAATCATTACTTCCTTAAGGAGAAACTTACCATGCATACCACAATGGTCTACTTTCCTGAAATCAAGACCCAGCAATCGATTTCTGTGCAACGACTCAGAAAACCTCACCTGACGGCCCACTGGGCTTGGGCTAATGACCACCTGGTCTGCCAATGGTTCCTTTCTGATTTTTAAGCCGATGTCTGAGACGTTTCTAGTACGCTGCATTCCGCTAAATCCATAAATTAGGAGGTTCTATGCAAACGATAGCATCGCCCATGGCAACCATTATTCCACCCCATAAGGGCAAAACCTTTTCCTTCTTTGGTAATACGGTGACCTACAAATTCAGTGAAAGTGGTCAAAGCCGGATTTATGAATTGTCTGGTACTGCCAATAGCGGCGTACCGCCCCTGCATACCCATCCCTGGGATGAGTGGTTTTACTTCCTAGAGGGAGAAGTGAAGTTTCGAGTTGGCAGTCAAACGATC
>JBAVRC010000330.1:0-17812 GCA_049694615.1 Thermosynechococcaceae cyanobacterium
GGGTGTAGGCACAATGCCTAACCGTTCGTCCGCCTCCACGCTACGCAGCCATTGTTCCAAATAGCTGGGCTGCAACGTCAGGTTAATAAATCCCGGTCCCGCTATCGTTGGCGTTTCGCACAGATCCGCCACATCCAAATGGGCCAAAATCTGCTCAGCCGCCGAGCGCGGCGCGCAGCCCAGCGGTTTGGCCAAGGCCAAGGCTACATTAGCCTGATAATCGCCAAACTTGGGATTGGTTGCCACGCCCAAAATGGGATCCGAAGTCGCATACGCAGCTCCGAACGCCTTGGCCAGTGCGTCCTGAAATCGCTGTTTCAGGGTATCTTGAATGGAACCCATAGGTCTATCGGCGACGGGCCTCACGTTTTTCATCATCCGCTTGACGGCGATCCCGCCACTCGATCAGCGTTAGGTAGATCACGCCACCTGTCATAACCGCCAACAAGGCGATCGCCGCAATCGACAACACGCTATACGCTATATTTTCCACAATTAATCTCGTTGCGCTCTATAGAGACAACAGCCCTTACATGCCGTGGCGACCCCAAACCACCAGGGCGATCGAAAAGGTAAAGAGGGTTAACAGCGAAACCCAGCCTAATGTCAGGATATCCATACGCGCTTGCTTTGACGCTCCATTGAACCAGTCCATCGCATATCTTATCTTGAAATGGTTTCCCAAGTCTCGAATGGCTCAAAAGCTTGCCACAACCTATCAAAACAGGCCAAAATCCGATGTCGTTACCTGCTGTATGCAGATAAACACCATGGTTAAGTAATTTAGCCATAGGGAGGGGGTACCCTAAGTGAGCAGACGATTGATGGCAACACAACTTTTGCGAAGCTAAAAGCGTAGCCTCCACATAGGCTAATTCTATTAGACTTCATTTTAACGATGTCTATCTTCTTTCTGCTAAGAACATCGATTGAAGCATAGGGAACCGGATTGATCCAATCGATCGACACCGAGAATTCCCCACTAGATCTAGTCAAGCATAGGAACCAGGTATTGGGCAATGGTTAAGGTGTTGATTGTTGATGATAGTATGACTCAGCGTCAACTGATGAGTAGTGTACTAGAACAAGTTGGATTAACCGTTTTAGTCGCCACAGACGGTATCGAAGCCTGGGAGCAAATCCAACGGGTTCCCCTGGACATTGTGGTTCTAGATATTATTATGCCTCGCATGAATGGGTACGAAGTCTGTCGCAAGATTAAAACCGATCCGAACATGCAAAATCTTCCGGTGGTGATCTGTTCCTCTAAGACAGAAGACTTTGATCGATACTGGGGGATGAAGCAGGGAGCAGATGCTTACTTGGTCAAACCCTTTCAACCCAAGGACCTCTTGTCTACGATTCATAAATTATTACAACCGCAAGGGTAGTGGCTATGTTGAGCGATCACACGTTATCCGACCTTGATACCAATGAGGATTTGTCCAGTTTTTCGACATCCCAAAGTCCTGAAGGGGATCTCCATTTGCGTTTTTTCGTTGAAGCGGGAGATGAATTTGCCATACCGGCTTTAGGCATCCGCGAAGTGTTATCGTTAGCCCCCGATCAGATTACACCCATTCCCAATGTTTCACCCCTCCTGATGGGCGTCTTAAACTTTCGTGGTCAAGTGATTTGGGTTTCAGATATTGGTCAGTTTCTGGGCGGTTCCAGACTTCTGAATACAGAACGGGCCGAAATTTCCATTATTGTGATTGAATCCCAAGATATTCTCGTCGGTCTAGCCGTGGAGCGGGTTAAAGGCATGGAATGGTTAAGGCTCGATACCCTTTCGCCGTCCACCAGCCATGTCTCCGATGGCATGTCTCCGTTCATCAAAGGGGAGTGGCAAAGCGTTTCCAGCGATCAACCCCTGCGGCTGTTAGATCCGCTCTCCATTCTGAGGTCGGCTCGATGGGCAGCGTAGCGTCGCTATTCTCCAAGAATTCTGGCAAATCGAGACTTCCCCTTCAGACTGCTTAGATCATTTGGTTGTCCATGCATTGCGAACCCCAATTTCCGTGAACCCACTGTCAGGAGCATTATCAATGGCATTCAGTACTCAATATGCACAACAGTACCAGCAAGCAGTGAGTGCTTATATGCAAGGGCACTACGAAGATGCGACCACGTTAACCGATCAGCTGGTATCGGAATATCCCGACGATCCAAATCTTCAGTTGCTCTGCGGTCATATTCATAGTTGCTTACAGCGATATGATGCAGCGCAACGCCACTATCGGCAGGTTTTACGGTTGACTAACGATTCGGAACTGCTCAATTGCGCGCAAAATAGCTTGGCAGATGTTGCCCAAATTTTAGGAGACCCTTCGGCAGACGATCTGACGGGACCCATGGAAAATTGGACTGAAATGGCCGCGTTATCTGATGGCGACTTGACCCAGATTCAGGTGGGATTAAGTTCGTCCAATGGTCGAATGGATCGGTCAAAGTCCGGTCTTAATCTAACGCTCCATAATAAGATAGAGTCATCTCTAACAACTGAGTTGAAAACAGACTGGAGCGACTTGCAACTTGATGACATGAGTTCTGAAGATGAGTTGTTGTCCGATTCGGTGTTAGACCCATCGTCCGACTTATTCGATGAGGATGATGACATTACGCTACTCATGGGAAAGAAAGGTTCACAAAAACCAGAGGGTTCGATGTCAAACGACCAATTTTCTGAGCAGCCAATGAGCGAGTACGAGTCTCAAAACTTAAACCCAAACCCATCCGAGTACATCGGTTCCGACGAGGCGTTGCTGGAATTTATGCCTCCCCTCTCGGAACAACTGGATGACGGCAATGGTTTTGATCAGGAATTTACCGAGTTCCTGAGCCATATTGACGACGATCAGGATAATTTAACTCAATTCGGAAGTCCAGACGCTAATCGATCTGGAGAATCGGACTTAGAGTTTAGCAGCGCCCCCGACGACGATTTGAATCAGAATTTCGGGATGGGTGCGCCGATGCCAGAACGGGCTAAAACATCCGAAAATGCATTGTCTTCAGGGCAATTTGTCGGTCCATCGGGTGTATCGCTTCAAGCGGATAAAGCAGCCGCTCTGAATATGACATCCCGGCGGTTGCCCTTGCTCGCACCCTTTGAAAATGCGCCTCTGCAACAGAAGCAATTGATGATGGCGGCTTCAACCGGTGTCGTTTCTGGACTAGCCGTTATTATTGTGGGGCAATTGGGGGGGGCAGGAGCCAATGGCATTGCAAAGATAGGGCTAGGGGCGTTAGCCGCAGGGTTAGCTGGCGGTGCGACCACATTGGCGTTAGGTCAGGTTGTGACAAAACAACTCAAGGCTTCAACCATTGACTTACAGGCAAAACTGGCAGCCGTTTCTCAGGGAGATTGGGGTGTCAAAGCCATTGAGTTTTCCCAAGACGAGTTTGGCCAGTTGGCCAAAAGCTTCAATCAAATGACGCAGTTTATTGAAGTCACGACGAAAGATGCGCAACGGAAGGCTGAAGAACAAGAAAAGGCGAAGGAAGATTTACAACGTCAAGTGATTCGCCTCCTGGATGATGTGGAAGGGGCTGCCCGAGGCGACCTCACGGTCCAGGCTGAAGTGACCGCCGACATTTTAGGGGCCGTTGCCGACTCATTTAACCTCACGATTTATAACCTGCAAAAAATTGTCAAACAGGTGAAAGTGGCCGCTCGCGAAGTGAATAAAGGGGCTGCTGAAAACGAGGAATTTGCACGGGGACTATCCTCTGATGCCCTACGGCAAGCTGAAGAGTTGGCAGCAACCCTCAATTCTGTGCAAATGATGACGAACTCGATTCAAGAGGTGGCCGATAGTGCCCGTGCCGCCGACAATGTTGCGCAACAAGCTTCAGAAGCAGCTTTGCGCGGGGGTGAGTCGGTGGAAAGTACCGTGGCGGGGATTTTACAAATCCGAGAAACGGTGGCCGAGACAACTCGAAAAGTGAAGCGTTTGGCCGAATCCTCTCAGGAAATTTCCAAAATTGTCGGTTTGATTTCGCAAATTGCCTCGCGAACCAATTTATTGGCCCTAAACGCCAGTATTGAGGCCGCTAGAGCCGGCGAATCGGGGCGCGGATTTGCAGTGGTGGCCGATGAAGTTCGACAACTGGCGGATAGAGCAGCCAAAGCTTCCAAAGAAATCGAACAAATTGTATTGCAAATTCAGGGAGAAACCAGTTCCGTTATGACGGCGATGGAAGAAGGGACCCAACAAGTCATTGAGGGGACGCAACGGGCAGAACAAGCGAAACATTCCTTGGAAAATATCATTCAGGTTTCGGATCAAATTAAGCAACTGGTGAGTTCAATTACAAAGGCAACCTCTGAGCAAACTGAAACCTCGCGTTATGTGGCTCAAGTGATGCAGTCCGTTGAGTTAACGGCACAAGAAACCTCTCAAGAATCCCAACGGGTCTCGGATTCGCTGCGCAACTTAGTGGGTGTCGCCCGCGACCTACAAGCCTCTGTGGAGCGCTTCAAGGTTGAAGGGACGGAATTTAGCTAGATCCTGCAGACTCATCACGTCAGCCTTAATTCATAATCACGGACATTGAAAGGGGGGATGCCCATGCAACCGGAACAGCAACGCATACTTGGTTATTTTATCGAAGAAGCAAAAGAGCACTTAGACACCATCGAAAATGGGTTGCTCAACTTGCAAGCGGCAGTGGACGATTCGGAATTGATGAATGAGGTGTTTCGAGCGGCCCACTCTGTAAAAGGGGGTGCAGCCATGCTGGGGATCCATAGCATGCAGCATATTGCCCACCGCTTGGAAGACTATTTCAAAATTCTGAAAGAACATCGGACCCAAGTTGACGCAAAGTTGGAATCCCTTTTCCTACGAGGCTTTGATGCATTAAGTGCCTTAACGGAAGAGTTACAAAATTCTCTAACGCTGTCCGATGACCTCTCCCACCAAGTTTTACAATCCGTTGAACCCGTTTTTGACGAATTAGCGGCCCATCTGTCCCTTCTAACGGGCGTTGCAGTGGCGACGGATGCAATGGAGGAGAGTCGTCAAGCCCCTGTGCCAACCCTTTCCTACGAGCAAATCATGGCCGCCTTTGAGGTGGATGTTTTGGGATATCTGCATCAAATGTTGCAATTGTTTCAAGCCGAAGACAAGGCATCCACGCGCCAGTTGCTCCAAGGGGTCTGTGCCGAATTGAGCGATCTCGGAGATCAGGGACAGTTGGAGTCGTGGCAAGTGCTAGTGGCAACGGTCAGCGATGCGATCGCCGAGTCGAGCAACAGCCTAGGCACCCTAGCAGCGATCGCACTACCTGCATTAAAAACAGCGCGCGATCTGATTTTGGAGGATCAGGCTTATCTGATCGAACCCTCAGACGCTTTGTTGGCACTCTGTCCTACCCCTCAGACGCCGCAACCTGAAGCCGAAATTGATTGGCTCAGTCTGTTTGATGGAGACAGCACGCCAGCGACGCAAACCGCCACCGAATCCGTTGAATCTTTCCTCGACGACTTGTTGAGCGAGCCAGCACCCGTCGCCGCACCCATGGTTCAACCGTCTCCAGTTGCCGCCGTTCAAGTTGATTTTGCGCAACTGGCGGCCCTTTTACAAGCAGATTCGGTTGTACCCACCCTCCAGCCGACGTTGGATGCCCAGACAGAAGAACCTGCACTGGCTGACGATGCCGAATTCAGCGACCTCGAACAACTGTTAGACGAAACCCAACGGAGTCCTAGTGTATCAGGCGCTGCTGCGGGGGCAGGACGCTCGGCGGTGGGAACGACGCGTAACAATCGTCGGGCCGGGACGACCCAAACCATGAAGGTGGCGGTTAAACAGCTTGACAACTTAAGCAACCTGGTCGGGGAACTGGTCATTAACCGGAATACCTTGGAAGACAACCAAGAACGGTTACGTCAATTCTTGGACAATCTCCTCTTCCAAGTGCAACAGTTGGGCGAACTGGGCCAGGAAATGCAAGAACTCTACGAACGTTCTTTGCTAGAAAGTTCGTTGCTAAGTGCCTCGCAACGCACGATCAGCGTATCCGGTAGTGCGGGAGGATTGGCTGGTCGCGGGTCCGGCGATCATGCCAGCCATGCATCGGGATTCACGTTTGATGCCCTGGAGATGGATAGTTTCACGGGATTCCATAGTTTGTCCCAGGAAATGATCGAACGGATTGTGCGGGTGCGTGAAGCAGCCTCAGACATTGAGTTCGTGGTTGAGGCCAATGAACAGGTCACCCGAACCTTCCGACAGGTCACCACCCAAGTCCAAGAAGGACTCACCAAATCGCGGATGGTCCCCTTTGCGCAAATTGCCGAGCGTCTGCCCCGAGCCGTTCGCGACATTTCGCTCAAATGCGGCAAGCAAGCTCGTCTAGAACTAGACGGTCGCGACACCCTGATCGACAAAGGGATTTTAGAACGGATTTACGACCCCCTGACCCATTTAGTCAACAATGCCATCTACCACGGAATTGAAGCCCCGGATGTGCGGCAAGCGTTGGGGAAACCCGCAGAAGGCGTCATTAAAATCCGTACCTTTTATCAAGGGAATCAGACCATTATTTCCATTTCGGACGATGGGGCTGGCATTGATGTGGAACGCGTCAAGGCCAAGGCCCTCGAAAAAGGGCTCTTGACCCCGGAAGATGCCGGTCGGCTGTCCAAACAAGAAGCCTACAGTTTGCTTTTTCAGTCCGGGTTTTCGACCAACGATCAAGCCGATCAGATGGCTGGACGCGGGGTCGGCATGGATGTGGTGCGCAGCTATATCAGCGATCTGCGCGGGGTGATCAATACCGACTCCACCCCCAACAAAGGCACCACTTTTACCATTCGCTTACCGCTCACCCTCAGCATTACTAAGGCCCTGTGTTGTTTACATCAACACTACAACATCGCCTTTCCCATCGATGGGGTGGAAGATGTGTTGGACTTAGCGCCGGAACAACTCATCCGCTATGGCGATGATCAAACCTTTGTCCTCTGGCACGATCTCCGGTTACCGTGTAAGCCGTTGACCCAGATGTTGCCCTATAACCGCACCCTGAAGCGGGGCGGACGGTATCACAATTCCAACAATACCGGGAAGCTCTCCATTGTCATTCTGCGGAGCGGCGACGATTTGGTCGGCGTCCAGGTGGATGAAGTGCTGGGCGAGCAAGAGATTGTGATTAAACAACTCATGGGTCCCGTTCCCAAACCTGTGGCCATCTCTGGCGTCACCGTGCAAGGGGACGGGCGGGTGATGCCCATTGCCGATGTGCTGGAGTTGGTCGAGCTTTCCCTCGATCGCTTGGAAGTCAACCATCAGTTCTGGCAGGCTACCTCGGACTTGCCGGTTCAAGAGGTGCAAAGCGAGCCGATGGTGTTGATTGTGGACGACTCGATTACGGTTCGCGAGCTGCTCTCGATGACCTTTAGTAAGGCGGGCTATCGCGTTGAGCAGGCGAGAGATGGCTTCGAGGCATGGGAAAAACTTCGATCCGGGTTGCCTTGCGATTTGATTTTCTGCGATGTTGAAATGCCCCGGATGGATGGATTGGAACTGTTATCTCGGCTCCAACAAGATCCCGACCTTCAGGATCTGCCCATTGCCATGCTGACCTCTAGAGGGGCATCCAAACACAAGAAAATGGCAGTGGACTTGGGAGCCAAAGGCTACTTTACCAAGCCCTACCTGGAAGAAGTGTTGCTGGATGCGGCTCAGCGCATGATTAACGGCGAAGTGTTGGTCAGGTAAGTCTTCAAAAAAGCGCCTGTATCCATTCCAGTAATGGATGTAGGCGCTTTTTCGGCAGATCTTCTGTTGTCTACAGATACAGCGCTATAGAATAGAACGGAAGTCAAGCAAAACCAGCCGGATTGATGCCAACAGACCTTGAGGCTGTTGCTGAGATCTCGATTATTGGTATACCCGTGCAAGATCCTGTTTTATTCCCACCTGTTGATGTCGCGACGTTATTCCCCTTTGATCTGGATGCGTTTCAAGCCGATGCGATCGCAGCCCTGGAGTCTGGAAAATCGGTGGTCGTGGTCGCTCCGACCGGATCAGGGAAGACGCTGATTGGCGAATACGCCATTGCTGGTGCCCTAGCGCGTGGCAAACGGGTCTTCTATACCACACCGCTCAAGGCCCTCTCAAATCAAAAGTTACGGGATTTTCGGGCGCTGTATGGCACCGAGCAGGTCGGGCTCGTCACAGGCGATCTCTGCATTAACCGGGATGCCCCTGTCCTGGTGATGACCACAGAAATCTTTCGCAATATCCTCTACGGCACCTTGATTGACAACTTTGACCCTGCATTGGACGAGGTTGAAGCGGTGGTCTTGGATGAATGCCACTACATGAATGACCGACAACGCGGGACGGTCTGGGAAGAATCAATTATCTACTGTCCCCCTGAAATCCAACTCATTGCCCTATCGGCCACCATTGCCAATGCTGAACAGTTGACGGCCTGGATTGAGTGGGTGCATGGACCCACCCAGTTAGTGCATTCAGATTGGCGTCCGGTGCCCTTATGTTTTCACTTTGCCACTGCTCAGGGGCTCTTCCCCCTCCTCAATCGGCAACAAACCAAAATCAATCCCCGCATCAAGGCCCTGCCCCCCCAGCGCGGCGGCGGGCGATCGCATCGTGGACGGAGTGCAACCATTGCACCAAGTCTATTAATCGAGACCCTGCAACAACGGGAGATGCTACCTGCCATTTATTTTTTGTTTAGTCGACGGGGGTGCGATCAAGCTGTTCAAGGCACCCAACACCTGAATCTTTTGACGTCTAAAGAATTAACTCAACTTAAACAGCAAGTCACTCAATTTTTAGCCATTTATCCCGATCTCGATCAATCGCCGGTTCTGGAGGGGATTTATCGCGGGGTTGCCGCGCACCACGCCGGACTCTTGCCCGCTTGGAAGGCTTTGATTGAGGAACTGTTTCAGCAAGGGTTAGTGAAAGTCATTTTTGCCACTGAAACCCTGGCCGCTGGAATTAACATGCCAGCCCGCACCACCATTATTTCTAGCCTCTCAAAACGCACGGACCTCGGCCATCGCCTTCTCACGGCGTCGGAATTCTTGCAGATGTCGGGACGGGCCGGACGGCGGGGCATGGATACCCTGGGGCATGTGGTTACCCTGCAAACCGCCTTTGAAGGGGCCACGGAAGCCGCTTACCTGGCAACGATCGGCGCAGATGCCTTGGTCAGCCAATTTACCCCCAGCTACGGGATGGTGCTGAATCTGTTACAAACCCATACCTTAGACGAAGCCAAAGCCCTGATTGAACGCAGTTTTGGCCAATATGTTGCCATGCAGCAATTGACGCCCCAACAACAGGCGATCGCCGATCTGGAACAGGAACTCGCGGCGGTAGAAACCAAGGCTGCCTCGGTCAACTTAAACGCGCTACAGCAGTACAGCAAACTCAAAGGACGTCTGAAGGAGGAACAGCGCCTCCTGAAGGTCCTAGAGTATCAAGCCGAGGAACTTCGTCAACAGTATCCGACTGCCGACGAACCGCCCCCCGAAGTCGTGGCCCAGCAGCAACGGTTGGCTGCGGTACAAGCCCAACTGGAAGCGCATCCTGCCCACGCAACCCGGAAACATCATGGGTCATTTTTGCGGCTAGAGCGACGCAGCGAACGGCTACAAACCCAACTGAGCGATCGCCGTGCCAAACTCAATCGCCAATCCCATCAGCGTTGGCAAGATTTTCTGTGCTTAGTCAAACTGTTACAGGAATTTGGTTCTCTGGATGGACTCCAACCGACCTCCCTTGGCAAAACAGCCGCGATGCTCCGGGGCGAAAACGAACTTTGGCTGGCTTTAGCCCTCCGCTCTGGCGAGTTTGACGACCTGGATCCCCACCAACTAGCCACAGCCTGTGCCGCACTGGTTTCCGAAAATAACCGTTCAGATAGTTGGACGCGCTATCCCACGTCGCCGACGGTGCAGCAGGCATTGGACAACCTGCGATCGCTCAGACGCCAGTTGATCCAAGCGCAACATCGGGAAAATGTAGTCTTGCCCGTTTGGCTCGAAGCCGAACTGGTGGGTCTGGTGGAGCAATGGGCTTTAGGCACCCCCTGGGCTGATTTATGCGCTAACAGTAGTCTCGATGAAGGAGATATGGTGCGGCTGTTGCGACGCACCAATGACATTCTTGGCCAGATTCCCAAAATCGCCGCGCTGCCAGAACCCTTGCGCCTCAACGCTCGACGAGCCGCGCACCTCATTGATCGGTTTCCCATTAACGAAATGGAGATGCCGCAAAACCCCGCCACAGAACCATTCCTACCCTAGACCAGCGAAACATCATTGTTTTGCAGCCTAAACGGAGGCAAAGGGATCTTCCTTCGTGGGTGCTGTTGGTTCGACAAAGGAATTTAGGGCAAACTCTTCCATGGACGCCAAACTGGGCAGTTCGAGACAGTATCCTGCTCCGTAAACGGTTTTGATGTAACGCGGATGACGTGGATCTGGCTCTAATTTGGTGCGCAAATGACGCACATGAACCCGAATGGTCTCAATGTCGTCATTGGGGTCGTAGCCCCAGACTTCTTGCAAAATTTCACTGGGCGACACAGTTTGTCCATGCCGTTGCAACAGACAATGCAACAATTCAAACTCCAAACGGGTGAGCTTGATCACCTTATCCAGCCACAACACTTCAAACCGCTCCGGCACCAAGGTCAATGGGCCGTAACTGAGGATTTCAGTATGTTTAGCGGCTTGGGGAATGCGATCCGTACGACGCAATAAAGCACGCACGCGCGCCAACATTTCTTCAAGTTCAAAGGGTTTTGTGAGATAATCGTCCGCCCCGGCATTAAACCCTTCAACCTTATCTTGGGTTTGACTCAGGGCGGTGAGCATCAAAATCGGAATATTAGAGGTTCGGTCTTCGCGACGCAGGCGCTGACAGATGGTGAACCCATCCACCTTGGGCAGCATGAGATCTAACATGATCAAATCTGGCAAGATTTGTACAGCTAGGGCTTGGCCCTTCATCCCGTCTAGGGCTTGGGTAACGTCATATCCAGCCATTTCCAAGTTAATGGCAACCAGCTCGGCAATGGCAGGATCATCATCAATGACCAAAATACGAGGCTTCATTATCAAAACCAATCGGGAGAGGGCAAAACGAGATCAGAACAAGCAGATCAAATTGCTAAGGTAAGTATTGAATTAAAAAGATGTATGTCAAAATTATAAGCTTGAGTGTCAAAAATCTTAGCACTGGCGTCCGACTGAATCGGTCAATAACGGGCCAAAGCGCGTTTAGCATGCCTCAAATCACGCTTTTTGAAGGGTAAAGCTGATGTATCGCTCCTCAAAAGGTCATTTTGCAACGGGATCCTAAAGCAGCTCTTAGGATCCCTGATGATGGTTTAGCGATCCTGAATCGAAGTCAGAACAAGTTTGCGAAAGTGCTTGCCAAACGGATGTAATTATCGTTACTATAAGGTTTGCATTCCTCAGTAGCTCAGTGGTAGAGCGGTCGGCTGTTAACCGATTGGTCGCTGGTTCGAGTCCGGCCTGGGGAGTTTTATTTATGTAAGCGTTCCTTCAGAGATAATCTTGATGGAGCTTTAGCAGCCTAGCAAAGGAATGCTGGAAAAAAAGAGCTTTGCACCAGAACTGGTGCAAAGCTCTAAAACCTGAAGATTGATAGAACACTTAGAGATTCAGTTCTGCGGCTTGAACTTTCTCGAATTGCTTCTTCTTCAGGACCAATAAGGTTTGAGACAGCATAATGGCAGCAAAGAACGCCATCAGCCACTTGATGCGAGTGGGGCTTTGGAGCACGATTTCCGCATCGTGTTGACCAAATCCACCCACATTCGGATTATTGGTCAGCGCATCGCCGCTCTGAATTTGCTGCCCCTTGGTAATCACCAGATCAGGGCCAGCCGGAATGGTTTCGGTGATCTTCTGTCCATCTACGCTGGCAATGGTGACGGTATACCCGCCCGCTTCCACAGCGGCAACATCAGTGACGACGCCTGAACTTGGAGCAGTATAGAGATTATTATTAGACTTTTCCCCCGTGGGGTACACTTGGCCGCGTCCCCGGTTTCCGCCAGCGTGGATTTGGTACTTGCCAAAATGGATGTTTTTGCTGACCGCTGGATCCGGTGAAAGAATGGGGAAAACAATGTCCTGGTGATCGTCGCCGGGAATGGGACCCACCACTAAAATGTTGTCCTTTTCAGGGCTGTAGGGCTGGAAGTAAAGCCCAGATACTTTTTCTTGCAGTTCTTCAGGAATCCGATCTGGGGGGGCCAGCTTAAACCCTTCCGGAAGCATTAACACCGCACCCACGTTGAGGGGGCCTTTATCGCCATTTCCTAAAACTTGCTGAACAGCAGTGTCGTAGGGAATTTTAACAACCGCTTCAAACACGGTGTCTGGCAGAACGGACTGCGGGACTTCAATTTCGGTAGGCTTTTGGGCTAAGTGACAGTTGGCGCAAACGATCCGCCCGGTTGCTTCCCGAGGGTTCTCGTAGGCTTGCTGGGCAAAGACCGGATAGGCTTGGGCAATGGATGGAAACGCTAAGCTGCTAGCGATGAGGAAGATGCCAAGCAGAGCTAGAAGCTGAGCACCTTTTTTCGTCAGGACTGAGAACAGATTTCGCTTCATTGTGGTTCAAAGGGTTCAATGCGTAAGAATAGCAAGGGCGACAAAATGGGAGGCGTGTAACGAGCCGTAACGCTAGCTCCACCAAGGTTCTTTGTCGGTGCGGAAGTCCGTTTCGGTCCAGCGGCTAAAGACAATTTTGTCGGTTTCGTCCACATTGGCGTGAACCAAAGCCAGAGACAACGGTGCGGGTCCGCGCACGACTTTACCCGCTGCATCGTACTGAGATCCATGACAGGGGCAAATAAACTTGTTTTGTCCTGCGTTCCAAGGCACGACGCAACCCAGGTGGGTACAGACTGCATTGATGCCGTAGCTCTCAATCGACTGATCGTCTTTGACGATGATGTAGGTCGGATCTCCTTTAAATCCCTGCGCTAAGGAGCGATCGCCGGCAGGGTGACTAGAAAGGTAGTCATTGACGACAATATCGTTACCGAGCGCATCCTTCGCAACCAACCCGCCCCCTGTGCCACCGCTAGAGGGGGGAATAAAATATCTCACAACCGGATACATACCACCCAGGAACGTGCCGGTGATTGCACCGAAGGTCAGAAAATTCATAAACTGTCGACGCCCCATATCGGGCACATCGGGAGATCCAGAAACTTGAGCCATGATATACGTTGCTTCCAGTGATTTTTATGAATAGACAACCCTGAATTGCCCTTAAAACGACTTTCGCCTGCGGGTGAGCGCATAATGCTGGTCGTCCAGCCAACGTGACGGGACGAAAAACGGCAGCCACGAAAGCTAACAAGCGTGCATCGGGGAGCATTACATTTCTTGACACATTATCCCACTAGTTGTGGCCCATTTCTATACGAAATGTAAACAACTTCAGGGCGGCAGAGGTTGGATCCACGCTTGGACCGATACAGATTGGCCACCGCAACGCCCACGCGATAGGCTGTACTGGATGCCGTTTTTTCTTGATGTGGGCATGACGGGCGAAACACTCCACCAAGCCCTGCTCAGCAAATGGGGTCGATCCTACGATCTGCAATTGCGTCGCACCCAAGGCAAGATCTTTTTGCAGGTCATGTGGCGCTATCTGGAGCAAGCATCGTTTCAGATGACCGCGCAAGAGTATGGCGACCATTTGGAGGCGATCGCCACCTATCTGCGGGCGTGGGGCGTCTTTCCCCAGGTATTGGAAGCCCTGCAAACCACCCCATCCCATCCCCGTCTCGGTCGAGCCGTGAGTATCCCCCTTGAACTGGGGGAACGGTCTTCCGAATGGATGCTGGATCATTTTTAAACCCGTTGCCTATTTTTTAAGAGCCAGGACCAATCCCGTTCCGGCCATATATAAGGCCAAAACCGCGCCCCCCAATAAACTTTGGGTTAGAGGGTCCGTGGAAGGGGTCAAAACCGCGCCGAGCACCATCGCGCCGAGTAAGACATAACGCCAAGCCCTCAGCATTTGCCGACCCGATACAATGCCGATTAGACCCAGCAAAAGCTGAATCACGGGAATTTGAAACGCCAGCCCCGTGCTGAACAACAACAGCAGCACAAATTCAAAATAGCGATCAATGGACCAGAGTTGTTCCACCACATCGCCGCCGTAGGTAATAAAAAAGTTGAGGGCCGCCGGAATGAGGGCGATATAGGCAAACCCCAAGCCGAGCACAAACAAAATGGAAGAACCAAACACAATCGGCCCTAGAAACCGACGCTCGCGGCGGGTCAGACCGGGCAAGACAAAGCTGATCACTTGGTACAAGATCATGGGGCTAGCCACCAACAATCCACTGTAGCCCGCTACTTTGAGGGAGACAAAAAAGTATTCTCCGGGGGCCAGTTGCAAGAATTTTGCCCCTTGGGCGGGTAGCTCTAGGACTTTAACAATCCAGTTAACCTTCCAAAAACACAGGACCATTCCCGCGAGGACCGCCACAAGGCCATAAAAAATCCGTTGACGGAGTTCTTCGAGGTGGTCAAACAGGGACATTTCCACATCGTCAATGAGTTCGTCGTCTGGGACACCCATCGGTGGGGGCGAGGGAATCGGGGGTTCTTCTCGGATAGCAGAGGCAAGATTTGGGTCCGGCACCGAAGACGATGGCAACTCTGAAGAAGAGGTCATGAATTCTTTAAATATCCAATCTTTGCTTTGATTATAAATTTCTTAACGGGAGATTACGGCATAACCCAGGGACAGAACTGTCCACTAGACTAGATGAAGATGAATGGTCCTCAGGCTGGCATTGGCGATCCAGCTTGATGTGCAGTTCAGATCGGATTCGATAGGGTAAACCGACAACGTGACTAAGACTTCTTCGATTCGCACTTCGTTTTCCCCCTGGCTCAGATTGGGTTTGTTGCCGGGACGGTCGTCATTTTGGGCGGAGGCGGCGGCAGAACTCGGCCACCTGTCGGTTCGCTGTCATCCATTTAATGTGGGCAAGGTCTGGGTGCCTGTTGCCGTTGGACTGGGTGCGATCGCCCTCTGGCGGTGGAATAGTGCGTTGTTGCTCGCTTTGCTGATGGGGGGTGGCAGTAGCTGGGTGTTGTATCGCGGATGGGCGCGGCCAAAGCAAGGGTCTCAAGACAGATTGCAACGCTGGTTGCAGAACCCCAATACGCCTTTGGTTCTCAGTGTAGGGGGCGGTTTGGCCATGTTGGTCTTCTCCTACAGTGCCTTAGCCGTTTGGCAGGATTGGCGAAGTCCTTGGTTGGCGCTGATGCTGTTGAGCCAAGAAGTCGGAATTTTGTTGGTGCTGGGCTTGGCGCTGGGCTTGATTTTAAAGCGCTCAACGGTCGCCCCCACCCATTCTTTTGATCGGTGTGTGGCCGGGTTGTTGCATCGGGATGCACTGCGACGATTAATCGCCGTTCGGCAACTGTCAAAGTTGACCGTTCAGGGGATCCTATCGGCTCAGGAGCAATCGCAGGCAGCAGAATATCTGCATCTGCTGCGTCGGAAGGAAAAAGATCCCATGGTGCGCAAGGCTATTCAAGAAAGTCTAACCGTTTTGGCACCGAGTCAATGCCCCCAATTGGGCGATCGCAGTTCAGCTTCAGATCGGTTGTTACAGACGCCAGTGCGGACCTCCCTCCGACAACCGGTGCCTGATGCGAGGGTGTGCTCATGATCCCTTTGCCCCTTGTGTCCAGTCCTAAAAATCTCTATGAAACAGACTTTAACCTGTGGATTTTGACCACAGTACAGAACATTCAACGGTCAAATTTCCAGGCCGTGGACTGGGACCATGTTGCGGAGGAGTTGTCGAGTTTGGGCAAACAGCAACAACAGGAGTTGGAAAACCGTCTGATCGTTTTGTTGGAACACCTTCTCAAATTGGGATATTGGGCTGCTGAACGAGATAACAATCAGCGGGGATGGAAAGGTACGATTCGGGAGCAGCGGAGTCGTATTCGACGGCTACTGGCCAAAAACCCTAGCCTAAAGCCCTATGTCCAAGAGGTTATCGCTGAATGTTACCAAGATGCCCGCAAGATTGCCTTGGACAAAACGGGGTTATTGCCCGATCAACTGCCCATACAAATGTCGATGACCCTAGAACAAGTCTTAGATGAGGACTGGCTCCCTCAATAAACCCTGATTGATCTTGCTGCTTCAACCGGCCTTGCGTTCCATTCGGTTCAGCATCCTCTCGACTTGCACAGCCCCCTCATCGGATTTGAGCAGATCTAAGGGCGTTTCATGCAAGGACCCATTGGGGCGTTTCAGCCAGTCCCAAGCCAGCACTGAATCTTGAAACACCGTCATAGCGTGAGCATAGGCAGCAGCAAGATGACAAACCTGTTTCGCCACAGGATGGTCTTTGGTGAGATCACGGTGAGCCGACTGATAGGCTAAGACCTTGTTATAGCTGGCGATCGCTTCCTCGTAACGGCCCAAATAGACCAAGGAATTCGCTTTATGAAACCAGGCTTCGAGGTAATCCAAGTTTAAGTCCAAGACCGTGTCGTAAACTCGATTGTCCTGGGGTTGCTCGTTCAAAGCCTGTTGCGCCAGAGCGCGGTTGGTTTCCGCTTCGTCAAAATCCGGTTTTAGGGCTAACGCTTTACCATAGCTATCGATCGCCTCCTGTAATAACCCCAATTCCTTGAGCGCGCGGCCCCGATTGTTCCAGGCTTCTGGATAATTGGGTTGCAAGGTCAACGCCTTGTCGTAACTCGCGACGGCCTCTTTCAATCGGCCTAAGTGGTAGAGCGCATAACCGTGATTATTCCAAGCCGGGTAGCAGTCTGGTTTGGCCTCCAAGGCTTTCACATAACTGGCGATCGCTTCTTGGTAGGCTCCCAGTCGATGCAGCGCATAACCCCGATTGTTCCAGGCTTGGTGATCGCTGGGTTGCAATTGAGTGGCGCGGTCGTAGCTGGCGATCGCTGCCTCAACTTGGCCTAAAATCACCAAAACATTACCGCGATTGAACCAGGCGGGTTGTTCCTTAGGTTTGAGCGCTAAGGCTTGGTCGTAGCTGGTCAGCGCATCGTTGTACTGACCCACATCGCAGAGGGCATGGCCCCGTCTCAAATGGTAGTCGGCAGTCGAGCAATGCTTTGTAATCGCTGCTATCACCGCCGCATTGTTTTCCAGCACGGGCGGTGTCTGTTTCAAAAAGGGGTTGGCATAGAGTTTCTGCGCATTGCTATTGGCTGCGATCGCCTCCCCATAACACCCGAGTTTTTCCAGGACAGAGCCATACAACAGCCAAATTTCCGGCGTATTAGGCGCTACCTGTAGTCCTTGTCGGAAACAGTTTAGAGCCTCCGCATAGTTGAGGCATTGCGCCTGAAATTGCCCTTTTTCCGACCAATATTGCCCATTATGAGACGCTGACTCAGCCATCGTAACAACATCCTCCCTTCAAGGAATATTCTGGCTGATTCACGCGCCAAAAGGGGAAATAGTCAATACAATTTATTGGAATGATGACGATTTGTTGGTCAGCCGCCCTCAGACAAAGGAACAGGTTTGCCGAACGGATTGAATTAATTGTTTTTGATAGTCTCTGGCCGAAAGGGTATAAGCCCCGAAGCGGGCCAGGTGGGGATTCATAAGTTGGGCATCGAACATGGAGAACCCTTGCATTCTCAAATGTTCCACCAATTTCACCATAGCGACCTTGGACGCATCGGGAATAGCGAAAAACATTGACTCGCCAATAAACATGCCGCCAATGCTAAGGCCCAGAATACCGC
>JBAVRC010000331.1:0-2234 GCA_049694615.1 Thermosynechococcaceae cyanobacterium
GCGATCGCCTTGACCCTTATTTCAGGCGGCATTTATCTGTGGCCTAACGTGACCCCGCGTTCGGAAACTAGCCCCTAGCGATTTGGCAGGGAACTTAGGCCGGGTGGTCAAAGGAACTGGAGCCAGCACTGCTGCCAAAAACACTGGTATCGAGTTCCATACGCTGTTCCATTTTGCGCAGGAAATAGCCCGTCATCATGGCGGAGGCCAACAGACCGGCTAGATTCTCGCGATCAGTCACGATTTGGACATTAAAGGCTTCGCTGGGCAAAACCCCCACCAACCCCTGGACATTGTGGGAAATAATTTGCTTGATATCCGGGCTAACGGACTTTGCAACCCGTGCCAGCACTTCCGGCGGCTGATTTTGCAGATACTTAATCAGCACATTGGCTTGGTCTTCATCGCCGTCGTTCAGTATGAAGTTTGCGCTGTCGGAGTCAAAAGCCATAGCTACACTCGGTGAATCGTTAATTTATTCTTACATTGCTTGTTGTCAGTATGCCCACTTCTGCCTGTTCTTGAAAACCGAACCAACCGAATTGGTCGCACTGCAACTTAAGGTGAAAGGCGCTCAAGCACCCAGGTATTAGAGCTGGTTTGCCGATAGCATAACCGATCATGCAAGCGATTGGGGCGTCCTTGCCAAAATTCAAAGGCAAACGGTGTTAATCGATACCCCCCCCAATGGGGTGGACGCGGAATGGGGCGATCGCTATAGTCTTGTTCGAGTTGTTGCAGGCGGTTTTCTAAATACACCCGATCGGGGATGACTTGACTTTGCTTGGAGACCCAAGCCCCCAGTTGACTCCCACGGGGGCGGCTCTGAAAGTAGGCATCTGCTTCGGCCTCGGATACGGTTGTTAAACATCCTTCAATTCTGACTTGGCGTTCTAGTTCTCCCCACCAAAAGACTAGGGCTGCAAAGGGGGTTTGGGCAATCTCCTGGCCTTTACGGCTTTGTTGGTTGGTATAAAAGACAAAACCTTGGGCATCGCAGTCTTTTAAGAGCACGATCCGGGCCGATGGTTTACCCTCTGGCGTTACGGTAGCCAGGGTCATGGCGTTGGGTTCAATGACTTGGGCGTTGAGGGCTTGGGTAAACCAGGCCTGGAACTGCGCAATCGGGTCGGGATTGATGTTGTCTTCTAGTAAAACTTGCTGGGCATAGTTCCGACGCAGGTCGGCAATGTTAACGGATGCAGTGGTAGGGACGATGGGATTCATGGGTGCTTCAATCCGAAGAAGGATCTGGTGCTGGACCCGGTTATTCATTTATGGTTATACGCTAACCGGACGGCAGCAACCTGTGCAAGGTTGGTCTCAATTGTCCTTCAACAGCAAGGTGGTTTAAAAAAGCTTCGGCTTCGGCCATGTCTTTGGGATGGCGTTTGTTGTGAAACAGGATGTAGCGGTAAATCCATTGGATGTAACTTTCTTCGGTGCGATAGGCATAGTGTTTGTTGCGAAGGGTGTCACGCACTTGTCGAGGAGCTTTTTGGGTTTGGGTTCTTGGAGGAGCATGGATGGGATGAAATACAATTTTTATTCAATCGTAGGGGTTAGGAAATGCAAATACCAAGTATGTATGGGTCTAAGGCTAGGATAATTGGAGTTGGAGAGCATTTTTGAAGTATTTTGCGAAAATTTGGGGTGGTGTGTTATGCGACAAAGCGCAGAATAATATCCCATTTTTGCCAGTTCGGGCTTCATTTGTCGGATTTGTGCGTTGGAAAAAATAGCTAAAAAGCCTTCAATCTTTTGACCCGAATGGCTGACTACCCGTTATCAGATTTTGCCGTATCGACTATAACGTTTCATGAACAGCTGCTTGGCAGTCACGCTTACATTAATCGTGCTCACAACTTGGATGATGACATAGTGAAAGGGTATGCAATGATGGAGCGGCTCGTCAGCAACTTCAAAGTTTTGCCCCTTGTTTCATTTGATACGGGTGCAGCTACAACATTCGATCAATTACGCACATCAGGATTCGGAACTTCCTCACGCTCGAATCACTGTAACCGATCGCCCCATGGGTGTCAGATGAATTTCAGTATGCAACCGCTCTTCCAACTCCGGTGTATTCTCAAGGCGATCGAATATCACCAACCACCCTTCATCTTGTTCCAATCGCGCCAGATATCCGTCCAACTGTTCCAATCCTGACTGACGGACAGAAGTAATCCAAAGGCTTATGCAACAAGGGTTGTCAAAATAGGAAAAGTCTGTGT
>JBAVRC010000332.1:0-1907 GCA_049694615.1 Thermosynechococcaceae cyanobacterium
CCATAAGACACAGACTTTTCCTATTTTGACAACCCTTGTTGCATAAGGCTTTGGATTACTTCTGTCCGTCAGTCAGGTGCCACACTTTTGTAATGGACTGTCGTTTTAGGATAAACGTGGTTTCTCATCCTAGGGAAGACCCCGTTTCTTCAAAGGATTACAATTGCTCACCTTGACAGGGGTACTGGGAATCACCTAAGTTGTTTCACCGTCAGTTCGCCTTTGAGAGCGGCAATGATGAAGACGACGGTTTATATTGCAACCAGCGTGGATGGCTTCATCGCCCGGAAGGACGGAAGTATCGACTGGCTCCCGGCAGGGGATGCTGAGGACGGAGAAGATTATGGGTACCAAAAGTTCATGGATTCAGTCGATGCACTAGTCATGGGACGGAAAACCTTCGAGATGGCCTTATCCTTTGAGGTGTGGCCTTATGGCGAAACACCTGTAGTAGTTCTCAGTACTTGCGCCGTGGATATTCCCGATGCGATCGCCAAAACCGTCGGGTCCCTGTGTGCGTCGCCGCGAGACGTTGTGCGTTGTCTAGCCCAGCGTAGATTCAAGCATTTATATATTGATGGGGGAAAGACGATTCAAGGGTTTCTGAAGGATGGATTAATTCAGCAATTCATTATTACCCAAGTGCCCATCCTCATCGGGACTGGCATACCGCTGTTTAGTTCACTACCCCACGATGTCAGACTGCGCCACTTGGAGACACGATCATTTCAAAACGGCTTGGTACAGAGCCAGTATGAGGTGATCGGAACTGTGGCTTGACCCCCCTCATGCACACCGACTGCCGAGAATTGAACGGTTGTTTAGAGGCTAAATCTGCGCAATGGGTCAGGATTCTGCGACACCGTATACCTTGCACCTTAAGCCATACCGTCGGCGCTTTCTAACGCCGCTCCAAACCCATCATGGGCTGTGGCGCGATCGCACTGGATTACTCGTCGGCCTACAACCACCGAAGGGTCGCATCGGCTGGGGCGAGATTGCACCCATTCCTTGGTTCGGGACTGAAACCTTGGAAGCGGCGATCGCCTATTGCCAACAGTTGCCATCTGCCCTAACGGAAGCCGATATTTTTGCGATTCCCGATACTTTGCCCTGTTGTCAATTTGGATGGGGTAGCGCCTGGGAGGCATTACATCACCCATCTCAATCAGTTGTGCTACATCCCCATCAGGTTAGCGGGTTGCTGCCAACGGGGGAGGCCGCTCTATCCCTGTGGTCAGATCTCTGGGCCAAGGGATATCGCACCTTTAAGTGGAAGATTGGCGTTGCCCCTGTCGAACAGGAACTGGCACTCTTTCACAGGCTTATGGAAACGTTGCCAAGGGGGACAACCCTCCGCTTGGATGCCAATGGGGGGCTAACGTGGGCCGCCGCGAAACAATGGCTAGACCATTGCGATGCCCTGATACCCGGTCGCATTGAGTATCTAGAACAACCCCTACCACCAAACCAATTGGAGGAAATGGTGCAATTGGCCCAAGCCTATCGCACGCCCCTTGCCTTGGATGAGTCGGTGGCCACCCTATCTCAGTTGCGTCAATGTTACGACTGGGGTTGGCCAGGGGTGATGGCGATTAAGCCTGCGATCGCCGGATATCCGCAAGCCTTAAGATCATTTTTGCAAACCCATCTGGTGGATGCAGTGTTTTCATCGGCCTTGGAAACAGAAGTGGGATGTACCACAGCGTTATGCTTAGGGCAAGCCTTTAATCGCAAGGGTCGTGCCCTTGGCTTTGGCGTCGATCATTGGTTTGCTGCAAGCGATGACGACAGGATGCAAGACGTTGAATCAATCCGCCGCAATCCTTTTTGAGGGGTGTCGGTTCCACACAGTACCGTTGGGGGCCGCACAAACCCAATGGTTGAACCGGACCCAAGGGTATTTA
>JBAVRC010000333.1:0-18252 GCA_049694615.1 Thermosynechococcaceae cyanobacterium
AATTCCCTTCTAAGGCAGCCACGTCTTAGCCAAGTTGTATACCTTCGTTTTTCTACCCAAGCCTACTTACCTCAAATAAAGTGGATAGAGTATCACTTAACCTATAAAGCTCACCTTTCCTATCGCGTGTAGTCCGTTTCTGCAACAAATCATTAATGCCAAGAGTAGAGAATAGAGAATCGCAATAGCTTCCAGATTCTGGTTCAGGTAGTTGATAGTCAATATCGATAAACCTTCTTAAATATCCTTCGGCATTAAATTGAGATCCATAAATTGCACGGACTGAATGAGATAACTGCTGCCTGTCAATGCCTAAAATAAAGACAATGCCCTCAACTTCAAATAAATGTTTAACACGTTCTAAGAGTTCAACAGCATAGCTAGGGCGACAGCGATCAAGTTCGTCTACAAAAAAGACAATAGGTAATTTCCCTTCATCCACTTTCGAGATTTCTTCAACTATATTCTTGAGAGATTGTTTGAAATCTTTGATTTCTGATTTAGATGCCTCATATGATTGAATTCTTTCCTCTACAAGTTGACCTACTAAGTTTGCAAGTTCTCTTTCGGATTGTGAGTCAAGATCGACAAGGCCATAGGTCGCCATACGAACTGCTGTTGGAACTGAACGCTTTAGAATAGATCCTGCAATTGCTCGGGTTTTATTAAAAGCTTTTTGCAGTTTAGATTCTTTTTCGCTAGCGCTACTCAGTTCTTCAATTGCTTCTGCAAGCTCGCCAATAAGTGCAACTAACGGATCGTCAACAAAGTCTGTTTCCCAAGCGTTGAAATAAAGAGTTGTGTATCCTTTTTTTCGCAACTCCTCCTTCCACATGCGGATGAAGGTTGTTTTACCTGTACCCCAGGGTGAATCAAGCGCCAGGACAAAAGGGCCAGCAGTTTGAGTGATAAACTCACTCATAATTGGCTCCAACGCTTTACGTTTAAGAGCATCATGCTCAAATGGGTTTTCAGGAGAGACTTCAAGTTCAGGAGGACGAATAAGGAACTGCATAAGCTTTCAAAAGAGCACAGTATAAAAGAACTAATGAGTATTTATGTCAGAATTGCTTTCAGAAATCCTTTAAAACAAAAAACTTAAAGATCATCATCATTTTCCTTGCGTATAAAGAAATCCGTAAAATCACGGATCTTTTTATTAACTTTTCCTTCATTTTCCGAAAAATGCACATCTCGATCTTTTTGATCGTAAGATTTTACCCAATCCAGTTGACTAACTCTACCCTGTATCCGATAAAACGCTGATTTAGCAGTAGAAAGTGTGATCGCCCCACCATCGCTATAGATAACCAAAGAGATCGCCCCATCAAAGCACTGCGATCACGCTATCCCTTGATGTTTGGATCAAGGATGCGATCGCCTCTAATCTGGTTTTCAGGAACTCCCCAATTTTTGTTGTGCTGCGATCGCCGCCTCATATCTGTGCTTGTAATACTTCTCTGCGATCGCAGTTGCCCGTTCACTCATTTCTTTAGATTGCTGTTCTAATCGCTTGGCAACATCCAGTGCCTCTGCTAACTTTGCATCTTGCTCCGGTGTCAACGATGACGAAATCATTTTCTCTTTTTTAGATACTGATCGCAGTTCTGAAGCGTCAACTGGGTTGAAAACGGAAAAGAATCTTAAAAGTTTGTTTTGTCTCCCCACATCGCCCTAAAAGCCATGCACAATAGAGGTCAACATAGGGATATATCAAATGGGGACCATGGTCGCAATTGAAGCTGGACGGGCTGTTGGCTTCCTACCAGTACCGCAAGTTCAAAGATATATACACCCCATGGGTTTAGCCTGTGCGATCGCCGCAACAGCGTTGATGGCGGTGCCCGTTGGTGCAGCTCCCTTAAATCCCGAATTAAACATTGGTGTTCGGCAACGCTTTGGCCAAAACCCCAAAGATCAACTGGTCCTTCAGGCATTACCCGGCGATCGCCTCACTGTAACGTTTCCCAATCGCGGTAAGCCAGCCACCTGGGTAACGGATAAGATCCAGATCGCTATAGCCATGGAACCGTTAGCACAGCCTCGCCAGGATGAACGATTGGTGCTGAGTTCCCATCGTAGTTTTGAGAGTGCTGAAACCAGTGCCAATTACTGGCGCAAGCAGGGCGTCGAAACGGAGATTGCCCAGCCCGATAACTGGCAGGTGTGGGCTAAACGCGATCGCTATGACTCGACGGTAACCCGTTTGCTGTTGCTCCAAGATCTCAAGATGAAAGGGCTGACGACAGGTCGTCTAGAGCGTAAAACATGGACCGCTATCCCCAAACTCAGTTGGGTGGCCAATGGGTATCGGTTCAATCGCAATGAAATCGACATCGCGGCGGGCAAAAATATTATTCAAGTCGGCACCCACAAATATGGGGGACGGTTACATTTCCAGCCCAATTCCTATGGCACCTATACCCTGGTGAATCGGGTTCCAGTGGAAACTTATTTGCGCGGCGTGGTCCCTTACGAGATTGGCCAGAATGCGCCCCAGACTGCCGTTGAAGCCCAAACCATTCTGGCCAGAACCTATGCCCTGCGGAATCTCCGGCGATTCCAAATCGACCGATACGAACTGTGCGCCGATACCCAATGCCAGGTCTACGAGGGGCTAGGCACGACAAACCCCATGGCCGATGCGGCGATTGCTGCCACCACGGGACAGGTTTTGACCTACAACAACGAACTCATCGATGCCTTGTATTCTTCCACCACAGGCGGCGTCACAGCCCCCTTTGAAGATGTGTGGGAAGGCACCGCTCGTCCCTATTTAAAGGCCCGAATTGATGCATCCCCCAACCGCATTTGGGACTTAAAAGCCCGCAGTTTAGCCGACGAAAAAACCTTTCGAGACTTCATTCAACTCAAAAAAGGGTTTAACGAAGATGGGTGGGGCTATTTACGTTGGTCTGCTGAGACGCCCGTCAAGCAGCTCAATCAGGAATTGCGCGATTTTCTTAAAAAGCAGCAAAATCCCCTCGCCAAGTTTGGCACCCTGACCAATGTTGAAGTGGTTTCGCGATCTGCGGCGGGACGGGTCCAGCGGGTCCGGGCCACAACGGATATTGGCACCATTGAATTAACCAAGGACGAGGTGCTACTCGCCTTTTCCGCGCCCAACAGTCTACTCTTCTATGTCGATCCAGTGTTTCAGAATGGCAATCCCCAGAATGGAGCAACGGCTCCTAAAACGCTGCTGGCCGTTAAATTTGTGGGGGGTGGCTTGGGACATGGAGTGGGGTTGAGTCAGACTGGATCCTATGCCCTTAGTCAAATGGGATGGTCTGCCTCGCAAATTCTGAGTTTTTACTATCCCAACACGATATTACAGCCCCTTACCGATAAAATTGCCTACTGGCGCGAGATGTCAGTATCCCCTACCCCCGTCAAACAGTCGGCAACAGATGACGGAGAAGGTTGGTCCATTTTCGGTTGGAAATTCCCGGAACTGGGATTGCAGCCTTTTTTTCAATGGATTAAATCTCTAGTTGCTTAATATTTTTCAATATCATGAGACAATTACTGGCTTTGCTGGAGTTGATCGCTTTATATTTGCCGCTCAGCAGTTGCCAGCAGATGGGGGCAAAATTCGATCAAAAATTGGTTTTTCCCGCTGCATTTTCTACTTTTCAAGACTCTCCAAAATTTGGGTTTATTGATCGAAATGGAAAGATGATTATCCAACCCACCTTTGAGAGTGCTGATAGTTTTTCGGAAGGGTTAGGGACAAACTCGCGATCGCCCTAATACCTCCCAACCTAAAACAAGAATTTAAGCAGATATACCCTACCTTAAACATTCCAAAAATGATGAAGTCCAATTCTAAAAAATTATTGTAAATGCCGAGATTTAACTGTAGGGGAAAGGGTCTAACGTTTAAGCTGACCGGACGGCGATCACCCTTGCGACTCAACAGAAAATTTATGCTCTGTTCCAGTTCAGCGCAATGTTACGCGGTGATCGCTGAAGGTATAGGCGATTAAACTAGAAGTTGTTGAGTTTCCTGCGTCAACTCAATCTACGGCCACTGACTTAAGAATCTTCTTCTTCACTTAATGATGGTATTAAATTAAAGAAATTGTCACATTTCTGAATTGTTTCATCAATGGATTCGGTACGAAATACTTCTGTATGAAGTCGTTCACAACCAACAGAGACACAATCAATTGCTGTTTTTTCCCATAATGGACGACATGGCCATGTTTTTATCACCTTTGAAAATGGGGCTGAACAGCGGTGAGAACGCAATCGCTCAGCCATATTATAAGTAAAACCCACTTTAAACCTGCCTGGATCATGTTCTGGCTCAAGCTGGATTAAGTAAAAAAAACCTGAATCCGCTTCGGCAGATTCTGCCTCATGATAACTGCCGTGTGAAGAACTACTTATTGAGCCAAGAAGTAGTTGAAATTCTTCTTGTGTAATGTATGAGACAAGTTGACCACGTGCATCAGAACCACGTAATTTTTGAGTTTCAATGCCCAAGCGTTTCAAGATTTTGAAAACACCCTGCTTACGTTTGCCAATTTGCCTTGCAGCATCAATAACAGATATCAAATCTTGAGACATTTATGAAATCTTGAAGCAGTGTTATCTCTATCACCTAACTTATATTTAGATCTCAAGTTGAGATGTAAGATGACTCTCCTTCCACCCTTTCAGATGGTGGGAAGCCTTGACACGGCTCAGATTATCGCCCATTATCCCAAAAATCACAATACTGCAAAGTATAGGTATAGAAACCACTATGAAATCGCTACAATACTCTATCATCAAGCATTTGAGCGATTTTTCTCAACTCATTCAACCTTGGGTCAGATGGCTGGTAGCAAACGTGGGATACTTCCGTTTCGATTCCGTTGAAAAGACCGCTTCTGACCCCTCAGGAATAGGATTGCGGGCCATAATCAGCGCGATCGCCCGACTCACACTTTCGGGAAAAATCACCACCAAGGCATTATCTGGGGCATTATCCAGCGCCCATTCGATTGCCTCCGTTTCATTTAACCGAACCGAGTGAGAAATTGGGGTTTCTGCATCAGTTGCAAATTGCTGAATCCCCTGGACAATACAGGCCGCAGCCTCACCTCTGGGACGTCCGCGATTATCGTCGTCCTCTTTTACAATAATTTGCTCAAAAAACGTCGCTGAAAGCGTGCCCAATTCAATCAAATCCTCATCTCGGCGATCGCCCGGTCCCCCCACCACCCCAATGGTTGGACCTGCCCAATTGTTCACAAAACTGCCCACCGCTGCATACCCAGCGGGGTTGTGGGCATAGTCAACTAAGGCATGGTAGCGACCGAGGTTAAATAAATTCATCCGTCCCGGTGTCTGTTGCGCGGAAGCCTTAAACGTGCGCAGGGCAGCCCGAATCGGTTCCACCTTCACCCCCTGCACAAAGGCAGCTAAACAGGCGGCCAGGGCATTGGCAATCATGAAGGGTGCCCTTCCCCCTAACGTGACGGGGACGCGCTCGACTTTTTCGATGCGATGGGTCCAATCTTGCTGTAAAACCGACAGATACCCCTCTTCCAACACGGCGGCAATGCCCCCCTGCTGCACATGCGATCGCACCATGGGGTTGTCCGGGTCCATGGAAAAATAGGCCACCTTGCCTTGTACCTGCCGCGCCATGGCTGCCACCCGTTCATCATCGGCATTGAGCACTGCATAGCCATCGGTATGGACCGCCTCGGCCACCACCCCTTTGAGTTGGGCCATTTGGTCGATGGTATTGATATCCCCCAACCCCAAATGATCCGCTGCCACATTCAAAACCACGCCCACATCGCAGGTTTGGAAGGCCAGCCCCGATCGCAAAATACCGCCCCGTGCCGTCTCCAAAACCGCAATGTCTACCGTCGGATCTTGCAGAATAACCTGAGCACTTTGCGGCCCCGTGGTATCCCCCTTTTCCACCAGATGATTGCCGATATAAATCCCATCCGTCGTCGTAAAGCCCACCGACTCATACACTTGACTGAAAATATGGGCAATCAGACGCGTAGTGGTGGTTTTGCCATTGGTGCCTGTCACTGCCACAATCGGCACCTTGGTTAACGTTCCAGAGGGAAACAGCATTTGCAGAATTGGAGCCGCAACATTGCGAGCCACGCCTTGACTGGGTGCAATATGCATCCGTAATCCCGGTGCTGCATTCACCTCCACAATCACACCATCTGCCTCCCTCAGGGGCTGGGTGATATCTGTCGTGATGACATCAATACCGGCCACATCCAGGTCAATAATCCGAGACACCCGTTCGGCCAGCCAAATCGTGTCTGGGTGGATCTCATCAGTACGGTCAATGGCAATGCCGCCTGTGCTTAAATTGGCCGTTGCCCGTAGGTAACACATTTGGTCGGGCGGTAAAATCGTATCCAGGGTACAGCCTTGACGAGTCAGCATTTCGTCCGTGGCTTCGTCCAGTTGAATGTGGGTCAGCATATTGTCGTGGCCTTCGCCGCGCCGGAAATCTTGGTTTTCCTGCTCAACCAGAGCGGCGATCGTGTCTACGCCATTCCCCACTACATGGGCGGGCACCCGCTCCGCCACCGCTACCACTTTATGATTGACCACCAAAATCCGGTGATCTCGTCCCTGGTAGTAGTGTTCAACAATCACGCCCTTGGAGACCTCGCGGGCGCGATCATAGGCGACTTCTGCCTGCTCCCAGGACTGAATATCAATGGAAATGCCTCGGCCATGATTCCCATCCAAGGGCTTAATCACAATGGGATAGCCACCGAGGTCATGAATGGTGTCTTCTAACTCGCTGAACGCATAGATTACCTTGCCCAAGGGCACCGGAACCCCCAGATGGGCCAAGATTTTCTTCGTATTTTCCTTATTGCAGGCCAGTTCCACCCCCAACACATTGCTGTGGGAGGTCAGCGCCGCTTGAACCCGTTTTTGATGCTTCCCATAGCCAAACTGGATGAGATCGCAGTTCTCTAAATAAAACCAGGGAATGCCAAGGGTTTCTGCCTCCTTCACAAGGGCTTCCGTACTGGCCCCCAAGGCCGCTTCAGCCCGCAGCTTCATCAGGTCGTCTAAATCTTTTGCCAGTTCGTCCGGGGGATAAGTTCCGGTCTCGACCAGGCTTTGACACAATCGCAGCGCGGCTCGGGCTGCGTAGCGCCCTGCGGCTTCATTTTGATACTCGAAGACCACCTGGTAGATGCCTGGGGTGGCGGTCTCACGGGTGCGGCCAAACCCCACGGGCATGTCGGCTAAGGTTTGTAGTTCCAGGGCCACATGCTCCAGAATATGACCCATCATGGTGCCTTCCTGCACCCGGCTGAGAAATCCGCCCCGGCACCCTGGAGAACAGAAGTGTTCCTCCAAACTGGGCAACACCGCCACGAGACCGTCATAAAATCCAGGCAGGGTATCGGACGGTCTTTCCGCTAGCTCTTCCAAATCCAGGCGCACGAGAATGAGCTTTGAACGGCGAATACTCCAGTAGTTCGGGCCTCGAAGCGTTTGGGTTTGGAGAATTTTCATAATTTTAGGAAGAACCTGCTAATGCTAAATAAATTGCAGACCATGTGAAATTGAATGCAACCTTAGCGTTTTAAGATGGCTTAAAAGGGCTAGGTTTTAGAATCCTTCTCTATACTCAATTTCAAGTTAAAACTCTAATTCTGTATTAATTGCTACACATCAATAGATAGAGGCATTGAGTCGCATAGCGCTCTTGCCTGATCTAATTCGGTAACACAGAACGATGTCGATAGTCGTAGCGATCGCCCTGACTCAAAACATGGACAGTCAGGCTATGCAGGCTCAGCGGAGCGGTTTCATCGGCTTGCAAATAGTTTCGATGGGTTAAGCTGCCCGGATCAATCACCGTGATGGTTCCTTTGCCCAGCACCTCAAAGGTTCTGTCGTCCTTAAACGCCGCACAGGTGTCTTCATCAATGCCAATACCTAATTTTTGGGGGTAGGCGGCGATAGCGCTCATCAGACGCGCCATGCGATTGCGATTGTGGAAATGTTGATCCACCAGCAGTTCAGGAATAATGCCTAGCCCATCGGTCAAATCCACCAAAGCGCGGTTGGGGGATTCGCCACTGCTTCCCCCAGCAATCATCTTTTCACCCATGATGGCTGCGCCCGCACTGGTTCCAGCCAAAACGAGATTGCCCCGTTTAACCCGCTGTTTGATAGACTCAATAAACTGACTACCGCCCATCAGATTGCACAGACGCAACTGGTCGCCACCGGTCATAAACACCCCGGTACATTGGCTTAAAATATCCAACCAAAGCTCCGTATCGCATTCTTGGGGATGACGAATATCCAGCACTTGCACTTGCTGAGCGCCCATGGCTTGAAAAATTTGGTCGTAGCGAGCGCCAACGACGCTGGGTTCTTGTGAAGCGCAGGGAATAATGCCGATTGTAGACAGCTTCCCACCAGCACTGTCAAAGAAGGCAGTCAATATGCTGCACCCGTTGACCTTGTCTTCTGCTCCACCAATAACCATGACTGGATACCGGGTAGAAATTACCATAGACTTTTGAGGTAAAAGAGGTTTTATCTTAAGCACGAAAAGACCCCAAAGTTTGGATCATATCACTGATGTGAAGAAAAGCTGCTGCAAAAAAAGGGCCGTAATTTGACGGCCCCTTGTGGGGATTCAATCAACGGATCGAAGCTTCATAGATTCACAATATAGGCATCAGTAATCCCATTGGACTTGATGATTTCTGCCAAAACCCCTTCCGGCAGCGGATCGTCCAGGCTCAACACCATCACCGCGTCCCCACGCACCAGTTTGCGGCCCACTTGCATACTGGCAATGTTGACATTGAACTGCCCCAGCAAAGACCCAATTTGACCGATAATCCCTGGCATATCCCGGTGTTGGGTAATCAACATGTGGTTGGTCGGCGGCACATTGACCGGGAAGTCATCAATGGTGGTAATGCGCAGTTCTTCCTGGTTCAGCAAGGCTCCTGTCACACTGCGCGACTCCCGTGGCCCCTTGGCAATTAGGCTAATGGACCCGGCATAATCCCGCACGGAGGCGTCGCGGGTTTCCACAACCCGGATGCCCCGATCCTTGGCTTCAATGGCGGCATTGACGTAGTTAACGCGCTCTTGCAGGGCTGGGGTTAACAATCCCTTAAGGGCTGCGACCACGATCGGCTGTGCATCAATGGTGGCCACTTCGCCCTGTAAACGAATTTCAAGGGATTCAATGCGTCCGCCAGCCAACTGGCCCACGAGGTTGCCCAGGGTTTCGGCCAACATCAGGGACGGTTTGAGTTGTTCCATAATTTCCGGTCGCAGCCCTGGAATATTAACGGCTGATCGAGCCGGTAAACCGAGCAACACGTCCCGAATTTGTTCGGCCACATCAATGGCCACATTGGTTTGGGCTTCTTCCGTGGACGCGCCCAGGTGAGGCGTCAAAATTAAGTCGGCCTCCAGTTGGCACAAGGGAGAGTCGCCCAGGGGTTCGTTCTCAAACACATCGAGCGCGGCCCCCGCAATCACGCCCGCTTTTAATGCCTCGGCGATCGCCACCTCATCCACAATGCCGCCTCGGGCACAGTTCACAATCCGGGCCGTGGGCTTCATCTTGGCCAGGGTTTCGGCATTGATCAGATGCTGGGTTTCAGGGGTTTTGGGCAGATGGAGCGTGATATAGTCTGACTCCCGAAACAGGAAATCTAGCTCCACCAAACGGCACCCAATCTGTTCAGCCCGCTCGTTGGACAAGTAGGGATCAAAGGCTAAGAGCTTCATGCCCATGGCCCGCGCAACCGTGGCCACATGGGAACCGATTTTGCCCAAGCCCACAATTCCCAGCGTCTTTTTATAAAGTTCGACGCCCGTAAACTTTTTGCGCTCCCATTTGCCCACTTTGACAGATTGGTTGGCATTCGGGATATGGCGAGACAGGGCCATTAATAATGCGAGGGTATGTTCTGCCGCAGCAATGGTATTGCCTTCAGGGGAGTTGACTACCACAATGCCCTTACGGGTTGCAGCAGGCACATCCACATTATCGACACCAACACCGGCTCGACCAATAATCTTGAGCTTGGCACCCGCTTCAATCACATCCTTTGTGACACGGGTCCCGGAGCGAATCATCAAGGCATCGTAGTCTGGGATGGTCTGAATTAAATCTTCGGGGGATAGATCGGTCCGCACATCAACCTGTGCGACTTGTTCCAGAAGTTGGAGACCGGCTTGATCGATGGGATCGGAAACAAGAACCTTAGGCATAGTTTGCGGCTAGCAGCGACTGGATAATTTCATTGACGATGATCGGCAATTTGCCACAGTCTATGATGTTATCATCGATACCCCCGTTTGTCGGCAACGCTCAATCGCAGACCGTTCTTAGTTGGTTAAGATTTTCTGAACGATTTGCATTCCGGTCACGGCTTGCCACCCAAACAGGCCCAGTAACCCAATGTTGAGGGCGATATGGGTATTGCGGGCCAGCGCGTTGCCCTTTTGCATGAGAGGGGTCAATCCAGCCGATACGGCAATCAATCCTGTCATCCCTAAGCCTGCTAGCAAATGTGGTCCCACAAATAACTTTTGGTTATTGATGTAGGTGACTGCCATGCCGCCAATACTTCCCAACACCATCAGAGACAGCAGCAGCGAACCGATTTGATGGTGCTTAGCGTTGAACTTTTGCTGAATTAGGGCTTTTTTCTCATCTCCGGTCACTGTCCGAGTCCGACGGCTTTGGAACCCTAAATACATTGCATAAAGGGAGAGTCCAAACAGCACCCACATGAAAACGGGGTGGGCAAAGGTGAGAATTTGTTTTAAAACATCGGGGATCGCCATAGTTCAGGTTGCAATTGCGCCAAGAAACTTCATAAAACTTATTATAGCCCATGGACTGATCGCTCAGCCTTAGCGCTCCAATCCATCAGGGCAAACGATTGTCGGCCTGTGTGATGGTTGTGTCTAAACTTAAACTTTTCATAGGATTGATGAACAAAATCGAAAAGTTGAAGATAAGCTAGAAGTACCCTTACAAAGGCAACCTCGTCTCTTTTTTTAGATTTTTGCCATTGCCATCCCGATCTCGTTCAACTAGCCCCATTTCTGAATCCCGGCAGCGCCCTGTACAGCGACTGCTGCCCGCTATTTTGAACAAGATTCCAGAGGCGATCGCCCTCCTCGATGATCGCGGGGCAGTTCTGGATGCCAATGCCGCAGCCTGCAAGCTATTCGGTCGGACCCGCAAGACACTTTTGGGTCAACCTTTAGGGGGCTTGACGGTATCGCCTTATCTGTTTGAAGTAATCCGTGCCGAATCAACCGGTACCTTGCAGATCTTGCGTCCTCGTGGTGAGGGGCAATCCGTCGAGTATACGCTAACGCCCAAGGTCAAAGCCCATCAACATTTAATGGTGCTGCGGCCCATCCGTCATGACCAGTTCGCCACCGAAAACGAGCTGCGCCGCCAACGGCAACGGGTGGAGTTATTTGCCGAAGTCTCTCTTAACATCCGCCAATCCCTGCAACTCAAAGAAACCCTGCGGGCCACGGTCACTGAAGTTCAACGGATCCTGCAAGCTGATCGGGTGTTGATTTATCAGGTTTTGCCCGATGGCACCGGAAAATCCATTAGCGAGTCCGTTTTGCCCGACTATCCCGCCATCTTGGGAATGGAATTCCCGGAAGAAGTGTTTCCTAGTGAGTATCAACGTCTCTATGCCCAGGGACGGGTGCGGGCGATCGCCGATGTCCAAGATCCCGAATCGGGGTTAACGGACTGTTTGGTGGAGTTTGCCGCCCAGTTTGAGATCAAAGCAAAATTAATCGTCCCGATTCTGCAAAACTTGACCTCACGACCCACATCCGAAACCTGCACCGAGAATCAGCTTTGGGGGTTGCTCATTGCCCATCAGTGCAGCGGTCCCCGTCAGTGGGTGGACTTTGAACTGGAGTTAATGCAACAACTAGCGGACCAAATCAGTATTGCCATAGCCCAAGCCCAGTTGCTGGAACGATTGGAGGAAGTGGTCGAAGCTCGCACGGCCCAATTGCAACAAGCCAACCGGAACCTGCAACAAGAAATTAATGACCGGATGCAAGCCGAAGCCGCGCTCCGCCAAAGCGAAGAACAATTGCGCCTGATTACCAATGCCTTGCCCGTACTCATTGCCTATGTGGATGAGACCCAACGCTATCGATTTAACAACCAGGTGTATGCCGATTGGTTGGATCAGTCACCCAGTCAGATTTACGAACGGCACCTTCAAGAGGTCTGGGGCGAAGACTGCTATCAGCGGATGCAGCCCCATGTGGAAGCGGCGCTAGCCGGGGATGTGGTCTCCTATGAAAACGAGATTGTAGTCGGCGATCGCACCTCCAAATCGGTTCATGTGGTCTATATTCCCCATCGCGATGAGCAGCAGGGCGTCAAAGGCTTTTTTGCCCTGACCAGTGACATCAGCGATCGCAAAGCCATTGAACGGATGAAAGATGAGTTTATTGCTGTGGTGAGCCACGAACTGCGCACCCCCCTCACCTCCATGCACAGCGCCCTCAAAATTCTGGCCACGGGACGATTGGGCACCCTGTCGGCGGATGGTCAACAAATCCTGGAAATCGCGGACGAAAACACGGAGCGCTTGGTCCGGTTGGTCAATAACCTTCTGGACCTGCAACGGATCGAAGCAGGCGAAGTCAAAATGGAGAAACAAGCCTGTAATGCCGCCGATTTAATGATCCAAGCCACTGAGGCGATGCAGCCCATGGCCCAACATCAAGGCATTACCCTTGTCACTCAAGGGCAAAACATCCAAATTTGGGCCGACCCGGACTATATTGTCCAAGCCCTCACCAATTTGCTCAGCAATGCCATCAAATTCTCCACCCCCGAGGGCAAAGTGCAGCTCTTGGTGACCTATCGCTCCCAAGCCGATTGTCCGGGCGATCGCCAGGTTTTATTTCGGGTCCAGGACCAAGGGCAAGGCATTCCTACGGATAAGTTGGAAATGATCTTTGAGCGATTCCATCAAGTCGACTCCTCCGATTCGCGTCGCAAAGGGGGCACCGGGTTAGGATTGGCCATTTGTCGCAAAATTATCGAACAACATAATGGCAAAATTTGGGCCGAAAGTACCTTAGGGGAGGGCAGTACCTTTGTTTTTACCCTGCCTGTGTACAATGCGCTACAGGTCAACCCCCATGACAACTAAACGGGTTTTACTGATTGAGGATGAAGAAACCATCCAAACGGTGGTTCAGTTTGGGATCAAACTAGCGGCGGAATGGGAGGTGCTCATCGCCAACTCCGGTCCAGAAGGCATCCAAATGGCACAAACCGAGCCGATTGATGTGATTTTACTGGATGTGATGATGCCTGATATGGATGGCATTGCCACCTTTCAAGCCCTGCAAGCCCACCCCAACACCGAAGGCATTCCGGTTATTTTTTTGACCGCCAAGGCCCAAACCGCTGAAAAGCGCCAATTCAACGACCTTGGCGTCAGCGGCGTCATTACCAAACCCTTTAATTCCCTTGACCTGCCCAGCCTCATTGCCAAAATTCTGCACTGGTAGACTCTCCCATGAAAATCCTGTTGATCGAAGATGATGAGTCGGTCATTGCTGTTTTAAGCAAAAGCTTGGCAACCCAGCATCATATTGTGGATGCAGTCCGGGATGGGGAAACGGGATGGACCTATGGATCTACCTTTGAGTACGACTTAATCGTGATGGATGTGGAGTTGCCCAAGGTCAACGGCATTGTCCTCTGTCAGCGCTTTCGGGATGAAGGCTACACTCTGCCGATTTTGTTATTGACGGCCCAAGATTCGAGTACGGCGAAGGTGAGAGGCTTAGATGCTGGGGCTGATGACTATGTGGTGAAGCCCTACGATATTGATGAACTGGTGGCTCGGATTCGCGCCCTGCTGCGGCGGGGGAGTGCCAGTCCTTTTCCGTTATTGACCTGGGGAGACTTATGTCTAAATCCCAGCACTTGCGAAGTCACCTATAACGGTCAGCTTTTAATTTTGACGACCAAAGAGTACGAACTCCTAGAATTGCTGATGCACGACAGCCAACGGGTCTTGAGTACTGATGAAATCCTGGACAAATTGTGGTCTTCCGAAGAATTTCCAGCAGAGGCGACCGTGCGGTCTCATATCCGTCGCCTTCGCCATAAACTGGTCTCTGCCGGCGCACCCCGAGATTTTATTGCCACGGTCCATGGTCGAGGGTATTACCTCAAATCGCTGATTCCAGATGCTGCCTCTCCATTTGTCCCCGCTAACCCGGAGCCTGTCCAGCTCGCTGCCGCACCAGAGTCTGTCTTGCCTTCAGAATCGATGGGGTTGGGCGATCGCCCTTCCAGTCTGCAATTGCAGTACCTGTCGTTTTTGAATGAAACCTGGGCCAGTGCGCAACTGAAAAGCCTCGACCATATGGCCCTTTTAAGTCGTATTGCGGCGGACTATTGGAACAATCGCCTCACTCCCCAACGGCAGGCCCAAGCCCAACATCTAGCCCATCAATTGGCGGGTACCTTAGGCACCTTTGGCTTAACGGCGGGTATGCAGCTCGCCCGTCAACTTGAACAGGCATGGCAGAGCGAACCGCCTGAGATTCCCAATGGAGCCTTGATTACCTCTCTTACCGAGGCGCTTGAACAGGTGGTTCGAGCAACAGAGGCCATTGACTTGTCCAGTATCCCAGCGGAACATTCCCCGCTGCTGCTGATTGTGGATCAAGATGTCGATTTCACGG
The DNA here is from genome assembly GCA_049694615.1 of Thermosynechococcaceae cyanobacterium. GTDB lineage: Bacteria > Cyanobacteriota > Cyanobacteriia > Thermosynechococcales > Thermosynechococcaceae > JAAURS01. The sequence goes on from JBAVRC010000333.1 coordinate 14,755, forward strand.
AAGCTTTGGCCCAGGCGGCAACCCGTTGCGGCATTCGGACGGCGATCGCTCCCACGCTGGACGCCGCCCATCACAGTTTAGTGGCAGAACAGCAGACCTATCAACCCGCTTCATCCCCTGATATTGTGCTGATTCGGCATCCCTTTGCAACCAATCAGGCACCAACGGCATTGAACTCAATGGACGATCCGTTGGGGTTATTAGAAGCCATTGCCCGTTGTCATCCACAACTCCCCATTTTGGTGGTAGGCGATCCCCAAGCCTTGACCGAACGATTGAATGTGGTGCAGCGGGCCGAGCGGCTATTTTTAGAAGCCTCCAACGATCCCAAGCAAATTCTGACGTCGGTGGGGCAATTGCTGCGACGATCGCACCGGGATGTGAAGGTGATGGTGGTAGACGACGATCTGGATTGGTTGCGGACCTTACCGACCCTACTGCAACCTTGGAATTTTAAGGTGACGACCTTGGCCGATCCAGAACAGTTTTGGGCTGTCTTACAAACTGTCATGCCGGATGTGTTGGTGTTAGATGTCAAAATGCCCCAGTTTAATGGGTTCGATTTGTGTCAGGTCTTACGCAGCGATTTGCATTGGCAACAATTGCCGATTTTATTTGTCAGTGTGCTCTCGGACCTCAATATTCAAAATCAAGCCTTTACAGTAGGAGCCGACGATTACCTGTGCAAACCGGTCATGGGCGTCGATCTGGCCAAACGCATTTTGAATCGATTGCAACGGGTACAGGCTTACAGTGCGGCGATCGCGTCTTAATCGATCCCGACTCAGCCATCTTCTTCCAATCTTGTCTTGAAAAAAGCATCCATTTGCCGAAGTCAAGCGTATCCCTATTATAGAAACTCAGGATAGCTGCTTTCTAAAGATCGTCTTGGAGGGCCTGTCAGCTTAGAAGCGCGAGAACAGTCGAACTCAGATCGATTCATTTTCGTCTAACCTGGTATGGGATCCAAGTCGTGTCGTCGAGTTGGGCAACCTGAGTTAGAGAATCCCCTTGTGATCGGATGTGCTTCTGATGGACCGTCAACCCCACTGCTTCTGCGACCTAGCCCCGCTCTCTGCCCTTGGCGTATTAAGCGATTCGGAGCAGCGATGGATCGCTGAGCAGCTAGTCGAAAACCCAGAACTAGCCCTGGAATTGCAAGACCTACAGGCGGCAGCTACTGCGCTAGCCTACAGTGCTCCAGCCACAGACTTAAACCCAGCGTTGAAGGAACGGTTGTTCAATCGAATTGGCGAGCCCTTGCCAGAAAGTCTCCCGTTGGTCCCTACGCCGACTCAGCAAGATGAACCCTTTTTGGCTATTCCGTCCGCCGATCTGCGATGGCGTCCCCATTCGGTGCCGGGGACAGAGGTGGCGATCCTTCACTTAGACAGGGTCTCGCGCATGGTTTCGGGGGTGCTGAAGGCTGCGCCGGGGGTGCATTACCCGCTACATCGTCATGCTGCCGTCGAAGAACTGTTCATGCTAGAAGGGGATCTCAGGGTGGGGACAACGGTGTATGGTCCAGGGGACTACCTGCGGTCTGCTTCGGGGTCCTGTCACGATCCTGTGACCAAAGGGGGCTGTCGTTTCTTTTTCCGCACCTCTTTTGATGATGAGTTTCTGGAAGCCGCGACGTCTACTTAGGATAGTGGATTTAATAACACCCAGATTTTTGCTGGCGGTTGAAACCGCGCCTACAAGAACGATGTCCGCCTACGCGGACTAATAATGGATTTCAAACCCGCGTAGCGATTATGTTCTTTGTCAAGAGGGTCATTGTTCTATTTCTGCCCATGTAAAAGTGGTCATTGTACCCCAAGGCAATGATCTTAGAAATGATCGAGGTGTCGACCTAAACTCAGAATAATCTCGCTACAGAGTCCCTCACTCTCGCAAACTCGGTTGCCGATCCCCTGGCACAGGCAATGCAGCCTCTCAAACTAAGCTGGTGTATTCACCGCCTCTACATCTGCCTCACGCCAAGGCTGATTGTCTCGCAGCATGGCATTGAGAATCACCAACAACTTGCGGATACAAGCCACCAGTGCCACTTTCTTGGGTTTGCCGCGTCGGACCAACTGGTCATAATGCTCCCGAAATAACGGATTATGCTGAATCGCGCACATCGCCGCCATGTACAGAAGCGATCGCAGTTCCTTTCGCCCCCCGCGAATGCGTCGCCGTCCCTGCGCCTTGCCACTGTCTTGGTTAAACGGAGCCACCCCCACTAAAGCGGCAATCTGTTTGGCAGAGCGTTGGCCCAATTCGGGGAGATAGACCAACAAGGCTTGAGAGATCACCGGCCCAATCCCTTTGACACTGGTGAGAATCTTTAAGCGTTCTTGCCATGCTGAACGCTGTGTACTCAAGGCCGCTAACCGTGTTTCTAACGATTGGAGTTCACTCTCCAACTGGGAAATGACGGTTTCAATACTCTGGCGTACCCACGGTTCGCAACTGTGTAATCGGTTTTTCTCCATCGTCAACACATCGACCACCTGTTGTCGTCGCGTGACGAGGGCGTGTAATTCTCGCGTTTGGGGATCGGGCAGGGGAGTGACCTCTGGCTTGAGGCTGGCCCCAAAGTGGGCAATCATCGCGGCATCAATGCGGTCGGTTTTTGCCAATTTGCCAGCGGCTTTGGCAAAATGACGGATTTTCACCGGATTGACCCGGCGGCTTTGGTATCCGCCATTTTCTAAAGTCGACATTACGGTCCGTTCTAGACCACCCGTTGCTTCCAAGACAATTCCTTCTATCTCATAGTTGGAAAGGGTTTCCAGGAGTTCTGCTTGACCTACAGGATCATTGGTCACCCGAAAGGTGATCGCGCCTGGGTGGAGCGCGATATCCAAATGATCTTGCGAGACATCGATCCCAATCCATTGGGAAGGGTTTGTATTCATTTGTGCATCCGCCTTGAGAAGGGGTATGTTTGAGTGAGAGTTAGGAATTAGCAGTTCGGCTCATCCTTGCAATACAATACGGACTCTTGCGTCCCGGCGATAATGCGAGCTGTGACTGCTGTAAAAACGGTGGCGACCCTTGCTACGCGACGGTCTTGGTGACCCAGGCGGAATCGGTCTGCCACCTTCTCTCAACATACAAGGCGGGTTTTGTTCTTGTAGCCGCGATTTCAATCGCTGGATGTTATTAAATCCGCGATCCTAAGTGCGAGGTTAAAATTGCGGCGCGAGTTCAGACTGAGACAATTTCTGGACCAAGGTTAGTAATTCGTTCGGCTGAAATGGCTTGGTCAGATAGGCTGTACAGCCCGCCATGCGCGCACGAACCCGATCAATGATGCCTTCGCGGCCCGTCAGCATCACAATGGGAATTTCGCGCAGTTCCTCGACGAGACGAGCGGAACGACAGAGTTCGTAGCCGTCCATGTGCGGCATTTCGATATCCATCAAAATCAACGCGGGTTGACTTTCTAAGAGATGCTTGATAGCTGCGGTTGGATCTAGCACAGATAGGACATCGTACCCCGAC
>JBAVRC010000334.1:0-2454 GCA_049694615.1 Thermosynechococcaceae cyanobacterium
GCGATCGCCTGGTCCAACTGACCGCGCCCCTGGAATGCCAACCCTTGATTGTAGTAATCCTCTGCACTGCGAGGAAGGCCAAGCAGCAACTCCGTATCATCGGGACCATCCATGCGGGTGGTGAGCACCCCCTGTGGCAAGGTTCCAACCTGAGCTGCTGCCCTGCTCTCTAATAGCAGAAAAAGACCGCTCAAGGCCAGGATTTTACCGAGTATGAGGAGGGTGCTGCGATTCATAATAGTGACATCCTTTGCCGAGCCAAGGGGCAGAACGATGGATGGAAATGACAGGATGACAACCCAACAATTCTTTTAAGGACTTCCGATTCTTTTGCACAATCGGTTTACACTTTAAATTCTAGCGATACAGGCCCGCCCCTCCTGCAACTGCAATATGTCTTCAAATACCTGCTCATAACCACCCGTCCTCTCCACAGCCGATGCAATCGATTTTTCGTATTCATTGCACTGAATCAACCCTGGACCTTGGAGAATCGGGGTTCTATTCTTTGCCAATCCTATGACAACGCCGCTGATTGAATTGAAGGGCATTTCCAAGCAGTTTCGCGACTACGTCGTGCTTGATGGGGTTGACTTACAGATTTACCCCGGCGACTCTCTCACCATTTTGGGACCGTCTGGAACGGGGAAATCGACGCTGCTGCGCATCATGGCAGGACTATTGATCCCAGATGCGGGCGACATCTACATTAATGGGGAGCGGTGTACCGCTGCGATAGACGATCTCAATCGGCCCATTCGCATGAGTATGGTGTTTCAACAGGCCGCTCTGTTTGATTCCTTAAGCGTGGAAGAAAATGTGGGTTTCTTTCTCTTCCAAAACTCTCAATTGCCCCGTCGTCTTATTCGTGACCTCGTCAACGAGAAATTAGAGCTAGTAGGCTTACCGGGTATTGCCGACTTATATCCATCCCAGCTATCCGGCGGGATGCGTAAGCGGGTAAGTTTCGCTCGGGCCATCCTCGACGATCCCAACGATAAGACCGACGATCCTAGAATTTTGCTCTACGATGAACCTACGGCTGGATTAGACCCCATTGCTTCAACGGTGATTGAAGATTTAATTGTGCGGCTGCAACAAACCTCTGGGTGTAACACGTATATTATTGTGACCCATCAGCACAGCACCATTCGCCGAACTGGCCAACGTTTAATTTTGCTCTATCAAGGCAAAGTCCACTGGGAAGGTGCCCTGACGGATCTTGATGAGGCTGACAATGGTTACCTACGACAATTTTTGAGTGGCAGTGTAAACGGTCCGATGGAAATTTTGGGACAACAAATCTAGGTAAGGACAAGGCAACGGAGGAGACATGCGATCGCGTGCAGTTCGGGAAGGGTCGGTTGGGCTTTTAATTTTGTTATGTGTGGGGGCCGTTGCGGGTAGCATTGCCTGGCTACGCGGGGCAAACTTTGGCGGTCAGTACACCTTGGCGGTGGAACTGCCGGATGCCTTAGGACTGACCACCGGAAGTCCGGTCAAATATCGGGGCGTTAAAGTGGGGCACGTTCGATCTTTAAGTCCCGGCGTCAATGGCGTTTCTGCGCAGATTGAAGTGGTGCCAGCCACCTTAGCCATTCCACGACAGAGCGTGGTCTATGTGACCCAATCGGGGTTTATCGGTCAAGTCGAGTTGAGCATCCAGCCGGAACGGACCATTCCCAGTACTGCCTTAGCGTCTCTCTCCCCCTTTAAACCCGATTGCAATGCCGATTTAATCCTGTGCGACGGCGATCGCTTAAACGGAACCATTGGGGCTAATTTCGATGAACTGATTCGCTCTACGACAAAATTGGCCACACTTTTGAGCGACAGCGATCTGCTGGACAATGCCAATACAACCCTGAAAACCTTTTCGTCCACGGCCCAAAACATTAGCCAATTAACCCGAAACGCGAACAGAACCCTCAAAGATGTATCCATCGCAGCGAATGGCTTTTCCGGTCTGAGTCGCGATGCCCGCCTGCAACTGCAACAATTTGGTACTGCTGCTGCATCCGTCACCCAGGCGGCCAACCAAGTGGGACAAATTGGAGGGGATTTTGGGGAGGCCGCAATCCATGTCAAAACCGCCGCCGATCAGGTCACCACACTGGTGCAGACCAACCGCACAACCTTGACGGGGACCTTGGGCAACCTGCAAGCGGCCAGCCAAGATCTCAAAGTTGCCGTCAAAAGCCTTAGTCCTATCCTCAACCGCATCGAACAGGGAAAAATCCTGGATAATTTAGAAACATTGGCCGAAAATGGAGCTAAAGCCTCAGCCAACCTCAAAAACCTCACCGCTACCGTCAATAACCCCGTCACAATCCTCGGTTTAGCCCAAACCCTAGACTCGGCACGGGTGACGTTTCAGAATACGCAAAAAATTACCACCGACTTAGAGCAGGTCACCGGGAACCCCCAGTTTCGCCAAAATTTAATCAAGTTGAT
>JBAVRC010000335.1:0-4673 GCA_049694615.1 Thermosynechococcaceae cyanobacterium
GGTTGAAGGTTCCCAAAAATATTTTTCACGAAGCGTCAATGATCACGGCGATCCGTCCAAGTTTGATTCTCAACTAGAACCCTCTATTGAGAATAACCCTACATCTCAGTCAAAGTCCTCATTATTCCAAAAGTCCCTCCCAGCAAGGATTTAAGTCATAATTCCAAAATCGACTCTGCAACCTGCCGAATGTGGGATATACGGGAAATCACCCAGATTCTAGAACAGCCCGGATTTCTCACAGTTCTGCCTTCGGTGACAAATACCGTGAGATGAGGATCGAGCGCTATAGACCATGACCCGATCCGGTGATGCTTCACACTGGCGACGGGACGGCGATCATCAACATGGTTCAAAGGAGCGTAACATTTGCAGGAAGACATAAATGACCGGAAAACCCACCAGATATAGCAAAAACCCCTTTTCCTCTGGGATGAATGGGGTGCCCTCCAATCTGATACTTTGAATCATGCCATTGATCTTGATCCCTGAGAATGATCAAAAAGCCCTAAAGACCGAGACTAACCGTTGAGATGAGGCAAGTCAGGTGCTAACGAACATTTCAGGCGTATATGGCTATTGACCATGGGTATCGGTCTATCGACTGTAATCGTAATGAACTCGCTCTGTGCCTAAATACAATCCAGTGCTACTTTCTCCAACGGGAAACGCTGTAACCCCGAACTGATAGATTCCGTCTATAACAGGGTTCTTTTCTACTTGCAGGGTAATGGTTACTGAATGACCTGGTGCGATCGCTGTTTCAAAGGGGATCAGCACTCCTGGCTCGTCGCCGCCGACGATGGCAAGGGGGATGGATTGGCCTTTCGCGACTCGATCTCCAAGGTAAGCTCGACTTTGATTGACTTTGAAGTCAATATTTTCTACTCCATTAATTTGAGTCACTCTAACTGCTTGCAGCGATTGCATCGAATCTTCGGGAACTTTGACTGTAAAGGTGTAGACTGACGAGCCACTTGATTCTGTATGGATTGCCGACAATGGGCTTAAGCGAGGCGCTGTCTCGAAAGCCGCAGCCATTTTATTGACTTCGGACGCGGATGAAGGCTGATTCAAGGATGGGGTAAATAAAACACCCCAAAACAGGATGGGACTGATACCCATCGCGGATATGATGAAACTTCGATACCCATGATTGTAAATCAACATAGTTGCCTCCAATTGCCGGATCTAAGGTTGAACCAGTGCCCAATGGGAAAGCAGTTCAGTCATTGCCTTATAAAAAGCGATGTTTACTTTATTTGTTCATTAAATTTATAATGAACAAATAAATAATTTAATCGCTCTTTACTCTAAATCCGTCACAAGCCGATCATTTGAAGATTTATGAGCACTGATGAAAATATCAAGAATGACCTATTCAAGATAAATGATCTATCTTGAATTCATTATAGTAATTTTAGATGCTAGTTTGTAATAATTTTTGTATTCTGGGGATCGCTCAAATTCACACACAATTCAGTATGCTGACCGGATTGAGTCATGGCTGATTAGTCTACATAACGCAAAGTTATTAGACCATTGGCAAAAAGTCCCAGATCCCTATCTAACAGGCTTATACACGATCTGAAGTTCGGCTTTTAACCTGAAGTCGGAACAATCGGCGGGTGTCTAGTCGATCCTTCGCTATACCCCAAGTCGTATTGGCTAGCAGCACAGGGGTCTTCTTCAGGAGCTTGCTTTGCTTTACCCAGCCACGCATCGCTTTTCCCGTGGCCAAACCATTCTTCATCTGTATTAAATCTTTTTGAACTTACTTTCATTTTGTCATTCCCTTTACAAAAGTTTTTATTTGTTTCAATTCTTCACTATCTCCATCTCTATTATCCCTAATTGCATTCGATCATCGCTTGAGATCGATTTGCCTAAATATATTCAACTCTCGTGACGAAATTCTTTATGTTCGAGATATGGATCTATCAATAGAATAAGTATTTTTACTCAATACATAGAAAAAGTTTTTGTATTACTCCCTAAGTAAAACTTTTAGAGATATAATATAGACAAGCACTCTTTAAGATTCAAGAATTTATAATGTTTTTGACTCTTCGTTTGATGAAGAATTATTAAGCGAATTGAACTTGACTAAACCTAGGCAAACATCAAATAGCCTGACCTAAAGGAGGCCGTTGTATGAAAATGGCTAAAATGCTACGAAATGGTGCAATAATTTCGTTTCTAGCGCTCCTGGGCGTTCTCGCATTTTCCAAGGTGGCCGGATCTCAGGTCTATCCTAAGTTGATCATGCGTGGTTCTCATGGCGCTTTCCAGATTTTAGGTCCAGTCCGCGACTCTAGGTTGCCTTCCGATGCCGTGCAGCCAGATAAGGACATGGCAAGCTCACGGTCTGTCCCTATTGTGGTGTCTCGCGGGCCTCATGGGGCTGCATATCTTGTGACTGAACCTGGGGTCGGTGGCCCTGAAGGAAGTGGAGTCTATCCATGGTTTCCAAAACTGAGGATGCAAGGTTCGCATGGTGCTTTTTCGATTGTCAACTGACTGCAATGCGCCAGGGCCGATGGCTATCTGCGTTCGCTTCAGAACTGACTGATTCTTGCCGAACACCCGATCACGGAAGATTTAGTTGGATTGTCTGAGCATGGGTTCACCCATGCTCAGGCTTTTGGCTTTAAGCAGCGTCTTCGATCCAGTCGAAGATGTCTGCCAATTGCTGCAAATCAATCAAGCCATAGTTCCACAGCGATACGGGCAATTCGGTCACGCTGGCCCCGCGATCGCCACTCGCTAGAGCGATCGCACTCCCTATCTCACACCAAGAACCCAAAGTATTTGCGAACAAGGCACTGACATCGCTGGCGGGCTAACGGCCTGCGGCTCACCGGACGCTAATACACTTTGCATCATAAACGATTGAGTGACAGCGTTCCGTGTGCAGCCGCTTGTTAGCTGTCGGGCATTACATTGACTATTATCCTTGATTCCAATTTCTGCTTTTGAGATGCTGATTATCAACCCAATATTCATATCCTTTCCTCAGGAAGCCCAAGGGCAAGGGATTTATAGCCAGAGGATTGTGAAACAATAGAAGTGACTTACTAATTTCATCTGGATAGTTAAAAGCATCTGCACATGAGTAAACAACAGCGCTTATTCCAGAAAATTCAGAATTCAAAAAAGATGTGGTATCTATTTTCGTGCCAGATGCTTTGAAAATTTCTCCCTGATACTCATAGCTAGTACTAGTCTCCTCTAATGTCTCTCTATTCAAATGTAAAACTTGGAATCCAAATGGCAAGAGCGATCTGACAATTCTCGGAATCTCAAGTTCTTTCGTAGCTGAAGGTACTTTAGCTGCATTAATAGCAATGATGTAGGGGGCTTCTGGGCTAATCCAACTCTCCTTTATGTAACGTTTGTATCTCTTGTTTTTTTTCAGTAAATGCATTCAAAAGTCGAAGTTTAATTTGGTCATCTGGAACAGATCTAACAGTACCAAGCTCAGCCTCTCGAACAGTATCATTTTTATCTTTATCCCCTGGTGATGCTGTTACGGCTTCTACCCATACTTTTGATCCATCATCTGCCTTAAGACAAATATCTGGCCCATCTCGGCCACTGCTAGGTTGAAGATTCAAGCCTGTTTCAAGCAACGCCGCCGCCAAATAAATTTCCCAGAAGCGCGGGTGAAACTGAACAGGAAGTTCCTGCAAAGCATCCGGGTCAATATATTTATGTGCTTTTTCCCAAAGCTTCTCAACAAATATTTTGGCTTCCTGGCAACGAAGATTTATTTCATCTCTAATAGCGCAGTAAACTTCATCCGTGCCGTTTGTTTTGAAAATACTGCTCGTCTCAGTCATATTTACTCCAGTAGATGAGACAGCTAACTATTGTTTAGGTGGACAAGATCTGCCTAATACCCCGCACAGACGCCTAAAACCGATTTCAGTCCGCCTAAACCCTCTATCTTGCCGTTTAGCCGGATAGTTATCCGGCTAAACTCCCGCAAAGAAAGCAAAAGCCGACTTTTGTCCGCCTATCCCATCTTCCAAGGCGTTTAGGTCGATGAGTTTCAGTTTTCATCGCCGTGCTAGCGGTTTAGGCCGATGACAATCCGTATTTTATCCCATGCTGGGGTTTAGGCGGATAGATTCCGTATTTTTCCCGATCCCCATTTTTGGGGACATCAGTATCATCTGGATGATGTCCGGTATTAAACGCTCCCATGCCCGAACCTCCCAAAAGGCTCCGACAAGAGATTGGACAATCTATTGATGCAGTGTGCGCTAAAAAGTCGCGATATTTGCCCGCCGTCCTCATCCATAACGAAGCGATCGCCTCCAATCCAGACATCAGGTGTTCCTCCGGGACCGGAGCTAACAAACAGATTGTCATGGGTGTTGCAATACAGCCCTGAAATCCAAGGATCACAACCCATACCTAAACAGTCCTCGCTGGGCGGTTTAGGCGATCGCGCCATAATTCAATCCCAATTGTTTCAGCCATTTACGATAGGCGAGAGAGCCGCGATCGCAGGGCAGGTGGAATTCTATTTGCATCTCTAACGGCAGGCGTTTAGGATTATGGCTTTCGAGAATGGCAAAATCTTCAGAAATCAGGTGATTTTGAAACTGTTCTATCTCCTGCTGCGGCATGTCGTGAGCGTAATTCATGGCAATCCACATCCACCC
>JBAVRC010000336.1:0-2673 GCA_049694615.1 Thermosynechococcaceae cyanobacterium
CAATCAATCCCACTCATTGTCCCGCTTTAAGCTTTATCCCGGCATTTTGGCTTTAGCGTTCAGAAACAGATCTTTTTGGATGTTGATCAGAATGCAGACAAATTTGCTGAACGTGTAGGTTGGCGTAAAGGAACATCTTGGCAGAACTTCTCCGACCTGACATTCAGCTTTAGTGCACCAGAGGGACATCTCCCAGCAAGTTGTTGGTTCATTAATAAAGAGGGAAAGCTGATGGTAAAACTCGCTTGGAGTGGTGAAATTAGTGACGGAGAGAAAAAAATACAACAGATGATGTGTTCTCTCTTAATAAGATTTGAATCATGCAAAATTGATTATTGATTAGCATACGGATCTACGCAGTTTCGTAGGCAAGTTTTGCTAATTCTCAACCAAACCTAACCGATCCCACATTCCGCACTTCGGTGATCCTTGCAAGGTCAGAAACCGGGTTTCTCACAACGATGGTGGGCGATCACGCTGATCTTGGGCAGAACCCCGGTTTCTCAAATCCCGGCGATCACCCTTAAGCCAATCTGCTGAGGCGATCACGATCGTGAAAACCAGCGGCGGCTGCGCTTAAATTGCTAGAGGAACAGTGTAGTCAGCGCGATCGCCCAATGAACTTGGCATATGAAACCCTGATTTTAGTGACTGTAACCCCATAACTTGAAGCGAATTCTAAGTGCGATCGCTATAATTAGCTACAGTTATCGCTCTCAGAGTTCCCTATGACTCACCCTACCTACGGCCCCCCCTATAATCCCCATCCGTTGTCGCAGATGCGGAGGTCGTTGGCGTGGGATGTCAAAGTCGTCGATACCTTTGGCTGCGGTACCTCCATTACCGTAGAAGTGGAGGTCTAACCTAATGCCTGCTAGAGATCTTTACCATAATGCTGTAAAAGCAGCCCTGCTTAAAGACAATTGGGTGATCCTTGCTGACCCTTATCGCATTCAGTATAAAGACGTTGATTTATATGCTGATCTCGCTGCTGAACAACCGTTCGCCGTTGAGCGCGAAGGACAGAAAATTGTTGTTGAGATCAAAAGTTTTGTTGGACGCTCCTTGATGACTGACTTTCACCTGGCAGTGGGACAGTACAAAGTCTATCAAATGCTCCTTGAAGAGACTGCACCTGAGTATGACCTCTACCTCGCCATTGATGACATTACTTACAACAACTTCTTCAAACGTTCAGGCATTGAGTTTCTGGTTCGATCCAGTCAAATCAAATTTTTTGTAGTCGACATTGATGAACAGGAGATTGTGCAATGGCTAAGCTAACTCAGTATCGTCAAATCATCCAAAAAATTCTGACAGAATATCGAGATTGGGCAGCGGGCTCGAATCAAATCGGCGTGCAAGAATGTGTCGCTTTTGATGAAGAACGCGATCATTATTTCTGGTTTAGTGTCGGCTGGAATGGCAAACAACGGGATTTTGGCGTAACCGTCTATCTCCGTATGGAAAACGGCAAAATTTGGATCGAGGAAGATTGGACAAAGCAAAGTATTGCCAACGACCTACTGGAGGCTGGGGTTCCTCCTGAAGACATTGTTCTGGGTTTTCAGCATCCCAGCAAACGCCCACTCACCGAATTTGCAATTGCGTAAGCCTTTCGCTAGAGAGTCGTTTAATCAACAATCTGCAGCAACGCCAGAAACTGTAATTTCTGAAAAGAAAGTCTGGACTATCAATGGGTTGTGTATATGTCATTTCAGTCGAAACCCTAAGAAGGATTCAACAACTCTAAAGGCACCATATTGCAATCCAACATCCGATTCAAAAGTGGTCCGCCCATCCTTTGGATAATGATCGCTTTCAAGGCCGGATTTCCCTTCACATCATTCAACACCTTCGTAATCAAAGAGTCAGGATCCATCGGTTTACTGCTTGTGGCTTTAATTTGATCAAGCAGTACCACCATATCGGGACAAGATGAATTTTGAATTTTAGTCGCCAGAGAATCGCTCAGTTGGGTCACCAGGCCGCTCAAGGTTTCTTCCGGTAGCTCACTACTACTGGGAGGCGCATCAGCAGCCAACACCCGGTGAACTGACGGCAACCAGAGACTTGCAGCCAAACAAGCACTCAGAGACAACCGTCTCCAGGCAACAGTCGATTGAACGGGCATCATAAAGAAATCCTTTGGCCAAAATATCGGAATAATCCTAGTTTAGGTCGAGATTTTCGGCGATCGCCTCCGTAGTCGCATTTTCCCAACATCGCAGGGCCAGTTGCTGAATCGTTTGGAGCGGTTGGTTGGCTTGACGGGCCAATTGGGCGCAGTCTTCATATTCGGGTTGGACATTGACAATGCGATCGCCATAGCGGGCCACTTTCACCCGAATGGGACCCAGAGGAGTTGTCACGGTTTCCATAGAGCGGGGTAAAACCGTGCGTTGTTGCACCGTGCAGCGAATGCCCAGAGTGGTGGTTTCGCGAAACAGAATGGCCTCGCACGCGCCCCGCTGTTCCGGTTGACATAACACGCTCAGCAACAGTCCCGGTCGAGATTTTTTCATGCCGATCGCCTGGGTAAACACCTCCAGTGCCCCTGCTGCAAACAAGGTGTCATAGAGGTACCCCACCACTTGCGGATTCAGATCGTCCAGTTGCGTTTCCAGTAAAACAACCGTTTCTGACTGGGCAGCGACCGAGGTCTCTGTCTGC
>JBAVRC010000337.1:0-7017 GCA_049694615.1 Thermosynechococcaceae cyanobacterium
CTCCTGAATCATGGTCTTTTTAGCCATGGAACCAGCCCACTTGATTGAGGGAGCAGACTTCCAGAAATATCCACGGAGTTTCTGATCAATATCCGCACGTCGCTGGCGAAGATCTACTAGCGCTTGATCGTCATCATTGAAACTTTGTTGCTCAAGAATTTTTTTCAGGTATTCGTTTGGGTTCATGTGATCTCCAGAGTTGATACAAAGCCTCCTGCTCTTTTATCGCGGTCGTACACTTTAATTGATGGATCGACTTTAGGCAACCGAGATCGACCAAGTATAATCGCGATAGGGGCAGGAACGGCAGGAAATAGATGGATAACAGATAGATTAGGATGGGCATGACGAATCATAGCGAGAGCACGATGATATTCACTTGTGAAACGTTCAAGATCTCCCCTTGTATTAAGGAAAAGAGGTGTAGGATCTTGGCCTTCAAGAGTCAACTCATAGACAGAACCTTTATTTCTCAGTTCGGCAGGTAAGGTATCTTCTGGTTCATTTTTCCCACTCAGGTTGATAAAGAGTGAGACAGGCTCATCTTGATCACCCTGAACGAGGCATCGTATAATGTAGGCTGTTTCCCTAGAACCGTCTTTCCAAGTCCAGGTTTCTTTATCGCGATGCCTTTGGTACAGATCAACATCCATCTTGTCACTTAATTTGGATCCTAAATAAACAAGCAGCGGGATAGGTGCTAGTGCAAATACTGAGACACGGAGTGTACGCTCAGATTTTGGAGTCCGCGAATAAAGATACTGTATATTTTGGTCAATTGAAGCCACAGCAGTTTCCCAGAATGCCTTGTTAGGAGCATCAGGAACTGCTGTTAGGTCAATTTCAACTTTCTGCCGACGTTTGAGATAATTAGGTGCCACTGCGGATTGCATCTCTTCATCGGATATATCCATGGCACGACCATTTACAAGACCCTTTAGGATAAGAGGAATAGTGTCTCGATCTTTTGAGAGATTAGTTAGATCAAAAACACGATCTTCATGCTCACGCTTAAATTTCTTTAGCGTGTCGATAGAGTAGAGACTGGGTTTAACAGCATCCACTAAATGGTGACACTTTGCACAAAGCAGCATGAGGTTGGAGAGACTATTGATATTTTTAGGTCTGCCCGAAGTCTTCCCTCTGGGGCCACCCTCATTAAAAGCAAAAATATGAGCCTGTTCGGCAAAATTGCCGATAGATTCCGTCGGATAGTGCTCTAGTAAATACTCATTGCAGCCATCAAACTCACATCGTCCTCCAGCTTGAACATAGAGGAACAGTCGAGTACTGGCTGGTATCGAACGACTGGTTTTAACAGGACTGTTTTGATCGGTCATGATGGAAGACTCTAATAATTCTGAATACACATCGCTCTAACCTTGTGGCGGATGAGGATCATTGCCGTGAGAGTCACCTTCACGGATGCGTCCATCACGACCGTGAATAAAAAGCTCTGTGCCTTGATTGCGAGAAACTTTACGACCTCGGTCAATAGCTTCCTGCTGCGTCAGGTGAACCGATGAAGCCTTACTGGCTCCCTCAGACTTCACAGCCCACCCCTGTGGGTGAGGCACAACATGCTGTTTCTTGCCACTCATATGCATTTCCTCCAAAATTACTTAAGAATTTTGTGCAATAAAGTGGGCTTATCGCACATCTATGATTATCTTAACACAATAAGTGTGAATTTAGAAACAAAGCCTGTTCTTTTTTGCCAAAAAGTGCGATCATGGAACAAAGGAGGCCAGCCATGACGCTCACACATACAACTATTGGAGAGAGACTTAAAGAGGCCAGAAAAGGTGTTCAGCTAAATCAAGAGGCTGCTGCTCAAGCGATTGGTCTCGACCGAACAGCTCTCGTGAAGATTGAAAAAGGCTCTCGTAATGTCACTGGAGTGGAGCTATATCAACTCGCACGACTCTATCGGCGAGATCCTGATGATTTTTTGCGGGAAGAACCCCTTCAAGAAGACCCCTTTACGACCCTCGGGCGCATTATTGGAAATGCGCCAGTTGAATGGAACGATGAAATATCCGAAAACCTTGAGATTCTCAAGGAAGCCGTAAAATTAAAAGAACTCTTAGGCGATCAGATTCGGGCTACCCCACCCAGCTATCAACTGTCTCTTCCTTCTTCTTACGAAGAGGCTGTTGAACAGGGTAAAGAGATCGC
The DNA here is from genome assembly GCA_049694615.1 of Thermosynechococcaceae cyanobacterium. Classification (GTDB taxonomy): domain Bacteria; phylum Cyanobacteriota; class Cyanobacteriia; order Thermosynechococcales; family Thermosynechococcaceae; genus JAAURS01. Next base: position 2,179 of record JBAVRC010000337.1, read on the forward strand.
CGTTCTAGAACGTGAACGTCTCAAATTCGGCTCTGGCCCAATTCCTGACTTAGCAAATCTGATTGCATCTCAAGGCATTTGGACAGCAGCCGTCCCCTTCCCTGAAGAGGTTTCTGGACTATTCATCGCACACAATCGATATGGACTAGCCATCTTTGTTAACCAAAAACATGCAAGGGTTCGGAGGCGATTTTCTTACGCTCATGAGTATGCTCATGCACTGGTGGATCGAAACCGTAAAGAAGCAGAGCCTACGTCCAGAGCAAACCGAAACGACTTCATTGAAAAACGAGCGAATGCTTTTGCCAGCGAGTTTCTTATTCCGGCAGCAGGGGTTTATGAGACATTAGAACGAATGCAGAAAGGTGGTCCAAGTCACGCTTCCTCTTGGATTTGGGACGCGGCAACAGACGAGGCTGTTCATCATGAAATTCGTCAAGACCTAGTCGCCCACAGAATCAGTGCTCATGACGTAGCCTTACTGTCCCATGAATATAAAGTGAGCTATGATGTAGCAGCCATTCGGCTCAAAGACATTAATGCCATCCGCAAAAATCAGCTTGATACTCTTCTTGGGCAAAAAGAACAAGGAATGCAGCTTTTGCGCGCGCTCAGAATGTCGAGCCAAAGTACAGAAGATGATGAAACTGAGGCAGAGCAACCGTATCTGATTCGGCAGTTAGTGCTTCTGGGCATTGAGGCTTTGCGTCGAGACAAAATTTCTACAGGTCGGTTTCGAGCGGTCTGTGATCTTGCTGGCATCCCCTATGAGGAACTTATGCCAGTTGCAATGGCTGGAATCGAGGCATAGAAAGTTTTGGACGATACCTCAACAATGCCTCTCATTCTCGTTGAGGCTTCTCCACTTATTTCTTTTCTCAAGCTTGACCGTTTTGATCTGCTTGAAATTCTCGAACAACCTTTAGCTTGCACTGATTTCGTGCGTGCCGAGATTCAGCGACCACGGGAGAAACTAAATGAAATTCTGACCAGTGGAGATCTGAAGGAGGTTCCCCTTGAGAATCCCCATCACTTTCTTGAAGTTGAAAAAATGTATGACAAGGGTCTAGGGCGTGGTGAAGCAAGCTCTATTGTCCTTGCTGAAGCCAATGGGTATGGTCTCATCATGGATGATAAACGGGCGCAAAAAGTTGCGATGGCTCGAAAGGTGACACTTTTCACCACTGCTGATGTTGTGGTACGCAATATTCAGAGTAATAAAATAACACTTGCCGAAGCCGATGAGTTTATTGTTCAGTGGAAAGATCTTGGGGAATTTCCTATATCTGTTAAGACTTTTGCAGATTTAATTCGTTAACGTCAATGTTTACTTAAACTTCCTCAATGACTTCGGCGCGTTGGGCGATCGCCGTTCAGCTCATTGCAAATGGTACCTTTGATCTAATCAAAACGTCAGTCCCTAATCTTTTTAAGTCATGAGATTTTCTGGGTCTGTGATTGAATTGGCGACATCTAATGCTGGACAGGCACTCCATCAGGCTCAGCAAAGTGGAGCCAACCTGCCCAAGAATGTTCTGAATATAACAGGTCAGCAAACCTGCAATTCAACTAGCAATACCGCAAAAGTTGGCTGACGGTTTGCTCTAGGTTCCTTGGTTCCTGTAATCGTCCCAGGGGGGTACGGATTTAGTAGGTTTCAACCTTTTTTTGAACGCTCAGACCCTTGAACTAGACCCAGATCACCCCTTTGAGAGGGCTGAAACGACCAATCTTCGTTACCCCCTGGGACGATTACGGTTCCTTGTTAGGGCTGGTTGCTTCATTGATTGGAACTTCTGCTGGTGCACATAAAACCTCGTTCAGCTACAAGAAGTCACACTGCAATTCACGAGTGACAGACAATGACCCTAGAAAGCCCTGGCTTTTCAGAATTTGATTCAAATTAACGTCCTCTTCTAATAGACAGGCATGACCGCTCTGGGGTAAAATCAAAAGCCTTGCATTAGGGAGCAGCTCAACTAACTGCCGAGCTTCTGCGATCGAAGGCAAAAGGCGATCTTTGCCGCTCGCGATGATGAGGACAGGTTGACTTAGGCGATATAGCCGCAGGTTGTTCATCTGAAATGATTTCAGTAAAGATAACCGCCAGACCGCTGTTGCTTTATGGACCGTTCTTATAGCTTTTAGAAGGGCTACACGATTCTCGGGTAAAATTCGTTCTAGCGCAGCTATATAAGGCAATAAATTGATTGCTGAAAGTTGATGTAGAAAATTGGGGAAACCACTGAATAATCTCTGCACCCCATAACATCCAGGACCAACGATGGAAAGAAGAGGCTGAATTGACCAGTACAATGCAATGAAACAAATGCGGAGAGTGAAGGGCAACCTTGAGTGCTAGGCAACCCCCAAAAGATTCCCCACACAGGTAAATAGGCTGCTTATCTAGATGGTTAAGCTGTTCAGCTTTTACTAGTCTTACTACTTTTTCGGTTAATTCGTCCCAAGAAGCTAGGTCGTCGGGCGGGATTGCAAGGCAACGGATGTCAAAGATTGTCTCTAGCCCTGCAGTTTGAGTTCGTAAAAGCTGCCCTGTTCCATCCATGCCTGGTAAAAAAATAAACAGCGGTTTTTCTGGCGAAAGTCTACCGGGTGTTAAAAAACAGATATGGCTTTTAATCTTTGGCATTTTGGCCTCCCGCATTATGCAATAGATCAGAAATTTCGGTTTGGCAATAGTGCGTTAGCTCATTAACGATGACTTTACCCAGTTTCCCTCGGTATTTTTTCTGTTCATCTAGTGTAATCCAATAAGGGCGACCCACTAAAATTTGAACTCGATGATATAAGATAAGCGGGTGCCAGCCCAGCTGATTAAACAGAGGCTCAGAAGGATCAAAGAACCGCAGTAGCGGTAGAGGCACACCAGGGAAAATACTCTCTGCTTGGGACGCAATCGCGACAGGTAAAACTGCTAGCTTTGGCAGTGGCGATCGCATTGCAAGATGGGCGAAGCCTCGCCGGAAATCCCCCACCTTGTTTAGTGTGCCCGGTTGAACCATAGGCTGACTGCCCTCAGGAAAGATTCCCACGATCTGACGAGTCTGAAGAAAGTGGCTAGCCTGTTGAAAAAATAACTGTTGTCTTTGGTTAGTAGCTTCCAAAGGGAAACCTCCCAATGCTCCAACAGTTTCTCGCAAGACTGGAACTTGACTTATATAGTGATGGTAAGCAAATCGAATAGGTTGGTTTAGGGCAGCCATTAGCAAGGGGGCATCCATGAAGCTACGATGATTACTGACGACTAGCATCGTACTGTCGACAGGAATACGGTTTGAGTAGATGAGATTTATATGTGTACCAATACTGGTTAAAACCGCACGAGAAAGTTCTAAAGGGTTTTGCCAAAACATAAATTAATTGACCCTTATCAGTTTCATCAAAATTGAGTTAAAAGCGTTAAATTTTTTTTACTTATTTTTTTAGATTGCTGAGCATAATTATTTAGAAGAGCCTTCATTTTGAAGCACAGACTATTAACTCGATATTGAGACAAAGAAGTATTATTTTGATCGAGCATGGGTCAGATTCCTCGCCGCTCTGCGGCGAAACATTAAGCTTGCAATCCGAATCCTTGGATTCGGGAGCAAATCTGCTTCCATACCCTGTCTGTTTGCAGCGGGTTTCTTGATTGAGGGGCATAGATTTTATGAGTTAAAGGAATAGAAAGTCTGATCTAGAACTTGGCTCTCATAAAATAGCTAAGGTCTAAAGTAAAATTCTACTTTAGACCTCCTCTCTCAATTTTGAAGCACTTAAAATTTAAAGGATTAGAGTGTTAAGGCGTTGGATTAGGTGTCGTAGAAGAATCAGGGGCAAGAGATGACTCAGGTGGTGTGGTCGGCATGTTACTCGACGTATTTTGATTGACAGTACCAGAGTTAGCAGAAGTATTGACCGTCATAGACATAGGCATCCGTACGTCTGCTGCGGTTAAGACATAGTTTTCGGCCCGTGCTAATCGTTGATCTGGTGTGACTACGATTCGGTCTCCAACGCTTAATGTAGCCCGCCCTTCTTGATGGAGGAAGTAAGCTTCTATCTTATCATCAGCAAATTCTACCTTAACTGAGTCGCGATCTACGTTGATAATAGTTCCCAGCTTACTATAGTCAATGTTTACAGTGGAACCCTGAGTAAGTTTCATTGACTTAACTAGCGCTGCATCCAGATTATAAATTTGTGCCTTATTTTTAGGAAACTGAACGGTAATCTCAGGTTGTTCAGTCGACGTAACTGTTCCAACTAGAAACTGCTTAGCAGGCTGCGGTAGCTCAGTTTGAGCGATCACATGAAAAGTAGCTCCAATAGCTACTGTGACGCCTAACAACATCACGGTAAGTTTATTCATTTTTAAGTTCCATCCTTTTAAAAAGAGAATTGACTTTATAAGTCTCTTCATATACATCTAAGCAAAAAAAGTTTTTTAATAAATCTATAAATAGACTGAAAGTTAGATTTTGAAGATCTATCTTTTGACTCTGTGTATTTACATTGCCACACAAAGCTTTCAGAAAAATTTTTAATGGATTTCTACGCTGATTATAGCGATCATACCCTGTCAATAAAAGTAATTTTGTCTAATTTATCATTAAATGCATCTAAGGTGCTTGAAGGCAGTTACTCAAAGCTATACCTTTAGACAGTTTTATTTCCAACATCAGTCAGCCATGCTTATAACTATGAATGCAATTCATAAAACACAGGAGAAACTCATGGCTGACATTGTTGATACTGCTATTAACGCAGGTTCGTTTAATACGCTAGTTGCTGCGGTCAAAGCGGCTGGTTTAGTCGATACGCTTAAGGGCGTGGGGC
>JBAVRC010000338.1:0-7599 GCA_049694615.1 Thermosynechococcaceae cyanobacterium
ACCATTGGCAATTGTTCATTAATAAAAGAAAGTCCCTTAGCCAAACGAAGCTTTTGTTGCTCTAGATTGTAGGCTTGATAAATGGGCAATAGGGTGTGTAAGACCTGTTGACTTCTGATAGGATCGCTATCGATAAAATCAATTTGGAGTAAGTTGGTTTGAATCTTTTTGTTATTTGCATCCGAACCATAAACTGGAAATAGGGTGAGTCCCTGTTGTAGGTTGTCGAGTGTGAAGTCCGGATAGGTCGTGAGTAAGCGATCTACAGCCTTTTGCAACAGCTCCGAACTTTGCAAAATTTGCAGTTGAGTGGTTATATCGACATGAACTTGAGGGTCAGAAATTTCGGCGGCTGTCGTTACCGAACCATTCACACGCCCTTTATAATTCGGCTCGACGAGCACCTGCATGGAACTTTGATAAAGTGGCTTGGTTTTTAAGGTGAGTAAAATCGCAACTGCAAGGGTTCCCAAAAAAATACTGATGAACCAAACCTTACGGTGCAGTAAGGTAGACAACAACTGTCCATAGCCCCAATCGCTATCTTTGAGTTGGTGTGTCGCGATCGGATCGTTAGCAATTCGTTCAGATAACATCTCCGTGCTCCTCATCCAACATTTACTGCCATCGATTTAAACCAGGTTTCTAAGGATCGATCATTACAGACATCTGTAATGACCCGATCAATTTTCTCAAAAAAGATGCCTTCGGAAAAATGCTTTATTGCATGGTGATGCATAAACTTGTAGTCCCAGTCTATAAATTCAGAAAATCGGATTGCATCTATGAGTGCGTCGGGTGTTTGTTGCTGAAACAAGACGCCTGTCCGATTGGGAATTTGCGTATCCAAAACGCCACCTCTTCCATAGGCGAGTACAGGTGTACCACTTGCATTCGCCTCAATCGGAACCAGGCCATAATCTTCTAGGGCTGTGACAACAACGGCTTTTGCCCTAGACATGAGTTGCTGCCTTTTTTGATCTGAAACGTGTCCTAGGAAATGAATATTGGGCAACGCTTGGTTTGCTAAAGATTGTTGCTCTGGTCCATCGCCAATGATGACCAAGGGCAAGCCAAGGGCATTGAACGCTTTGACGGTAATATCAATCCGTTTATAGCTAATTAAACGAGAAGAGACTAAGTAGAAGTCGTCTTTTTGATCTGAAAAAGAAAATTTTTGGCTATCGATGGGATAGTTGATCACTAAGGCAGGACGTTCGTAGGTATTGTGAATCCTTTTTTGAACCGTAGTAGAGTTTGCAATATACAAATCTGGTTCTTGAGCATAGGTTTTATCGATCTTTCTTAAAGTGCGAAAAACTTTCTCAATAAAAGGATAAAAACGTTGATAGTCCGCATACTCACGCAAATAGGTTTGAGTATCCCATAAAAAGCGGGTAATGTTATGGCAAAAACAAATGTGTTTCGCGTGTGTACCTTTGCGAACCGATTTCGCAAAGCTTGTGCTGCTACTCAGAATGAGGTCATAGTCTTGTAAATCTAAGGCGCGAAAAACAGGGTAGTAAAAAGGGGCCATGAGCCGAAAATACTTTGTGGCTCCTGGCACGTTTTGCAAAATGGTTGTTTTGACCAGTCGCTCGCCCAACTCTATGGTTTTGTCTGGGTCATAAAGCGATGTAAAAATATCTGCGGATGGAAAATGGTGACACAACAACTCAAATACTCTTTCAGCCCCCCCTTTCTGTGTCAAATAATCATGAACCAGTGCAATTCTCATGATGAAGTGTTTTCACTTGGGCTGTTCGACTTCTAAATCAATCATCCGTCAATATAACCTACTATACGCTCGGCTTGTCCACACGTTGTAAAACCGCTTACATGGCTAACGATAGCTTTGGGCCTGGATGTCGAACAAGTTCGAGTATAAGCCCTTTAATCGCATTAGCGCTTCGTGGGTTCCCTGTTCGGCAATACGCCCTTGGGACATCACATAGATCCGATCGGCCATTCGTACGGTTGACAAGCGATGACTAATGATAACAGCCATTTGATCCTGTGTCAGGTCTCGAAACATTTGAAACACCTCAAATTCGGCTTTGGGATCCATGGCACTTGTGGGTTCGTCTAGGACAATCAACTGGGCGCTGCGCAGGAAAGCACGAGCTAGAGCAACTTTTTGCCATTGGCCGATGCTGAGTTCTTCCCCAGTCTCAAAAAATTTGCCCAGAATGGTCTCATAGCCTTTCGGTAAAGATTCAATAACGTCATGTGCACCGGCTCGACGGGCAGCTTGTTCCACCCGTTTGTCTAGGAGTGGCAATTGAATATTGCCCAGCCAGATATTTTCGCGGGCAGAAAAGTGATATTGGGCGTAGTCCTGAAAAATTACACCGAGGTTTTGCCTTAGGTCGGCGATCGCCACGTCGCGAATATCGATGCCATCTACAGTAATGCGGCCTGAGGTCGGTTCATATAATCGACACAGGAGTTTAACCAGTGTTGTTTTACCGGAACCGTTTTCGCCCACCAGTGCAATGGTTTCTTTAGGTCGCAGGGTCAGACTAATGTCATGGAGGGCTTGGCGATCCGTATTGGCATATTGGAAACTTACCTGGTCCAATACAATTCCCTGCTGGATTGGATTGGGAAAGGCGACGGGATGTGCCACATCGCGGATTTTGGGTTGCAGATTTAAGAATTCGTAAAGATTATTTAGAAAGAGGTTATCCTCGTACAAGCCGGACAGTCCGCTCAAAACGGCCTGCAGCGCAGTTTCTCCCCGTTGCAGTGCCTGCTGATAGAGCACTAAGTCGCCAATTTTTAGATGGCCCTGAATGGTTTGATAGGCAATGTAGATAAAAACCCCGACGGTTAAACATTCGGCAAAAACTTCTGCACCTAGACTGGCCAGAGTGCGGCGGGACATGAGTTGCAGGTTCTCTCGATAAATCTGGTTGCGCACCTCGCGGCAGCGATCGCGAAAGGTGCCGCCCAAGTTAAACAACCGAATTTCTTTAGCGAACTGGTCGTAGGCCAACATCATACTTAAATAGATGGCCTTGCGATTGAGGGCAGTGCGCTTGCGTCCCCATTGGTAAGTTTCATTGGCAAACTTGAGACGGACCCATAGCGCCGGCAAAGCCGCCGCGATTAACACCGCCACCAGTCCCCAATACAGGGATAACAAGAGCGCTAGAATCCCGATCAAGGAAATGCCGTTTTGGGCAATTTGGGCAATTCGGTTCAGAATTTGGTTGGGACGGAAGGGGGCTTCTTGCTGGGCTCGTTGCAGGGTGTCGTAGTACTGGGCATTTTCGTAAAATTCCAGATCGATAGCGACGGACTTTTCAAACAACAACTCCTGCATATGATCTGAGACCCGTTGCGACTGTGCGCTACTGACCAACTCTGCCACTGAGGCAAAGATACTGGTCAATAACATGACGCATCCCAATAGGATCAGCAGCAATAGGGCCTGTTGAAATGCACCTGCTTTATCGGCCGTGTTCAAACTGAGGGCGACTTGATCAATGATGAGCTTCAGTAAAACTAACGAGGCCAAAGGCAAGACGCCTTGCAACACCAAAACCGCCCCACGGGCTACGGTCCATTGGGGCGAACTTTGCCAGACGAGTTTTAAGGCGGGCAGGAGATGTAAGGTTTGCGTAATTTTGGAACGGAGTCCTCTTCCAGCTGACATAGCAAAGCACTTCTATATTAAAGAGCGAGTTGTGCCGTACCGAGCACATCCGCTTCAATCAAACGGACCACCTCAGGGAGCAATGGAATAGAGCGCGGTCGGTTTAAGCGACAAACCGACACCTGCTGTAACAATTCAGTGCATTGTCGAAAATGCCGTTTACGGTCAATTGCTGCCGCTAAGGGCTGTAGGCCATAGGTATGGCGGATTAGCTCTAGCATCGCCGATTGAAGAGTTAACGGTTCTACGCTTAACGCTTCGCTATCGTTCAAGATATAAATTCGGGTTAGGCGGAGGGGGGATGGATCGAAATCGGTCTCTGAGCGATAGGCATATTCTCCCAAACGGGGATGGAGAAAGATCAACTGATCCAAGTCGTAGCCCAAGGCAGTTGCAATGGCGGGACCCATTTTGATTTGCGGATAAGCGGGCACAACTTTGACCGCATCCGTCTCGACAATCAGTGGCACAACATCATCTGAGACAATCTGATGCCCTTGGGCAATCAGTGCAGCGGCCATGGAGGATTTGCCGTCGCCAGAGTTGCCTAGAAAACAGACGACTTGATCATGAAGGGCGATCGCACTAGCGTGCAAAATAGTTGAATAGCCCCGTTGGTAGAGTAGTGTGGCTATAATGCTGCCCGCAATACAAAGTTGAATGAGTCGGATATCTGGATTGACTGAGGGTGTAACGATGATTTCACAACCCTTCTGGACCTGAAATTGACCAATGCCTTGAATGGCAACGATTGTTTCTTGCGGAGAAACCTTTAGATATTTTCTCGGCTCGGCAATGTCAAGGTAGGTTGTATCCGCGTTTTGAACCGTTACCGTTACATCACAACACGAGTCTTTCTGGATAAATTCTGGCAAAATTAGCTCAGAATGAATTCCTAACCCGTATGCAAAATATTGAAACATTATTCAATTATATCTTTTTGTGCTTTAGATTAGAATTTAACCATAAAAATTACGGATACTATAGAGTCTTATGGTTTTAACTCAGAATAAAACACCAATCACAAGCTGAAAAAATCTAGCTTGCGATTGGTGCATAGCTTAATTTAGATGACTAAGGATCGCTGACTCCCGTAACACCAAAGTCATCGCTAGCACCTGGCGTTTTCGGTTTGATTTTAGCTGTGATGTCTTCGACACCGCCATGAACAATCAGCTGAGGGACTGTCCATGTTTTTAAGTGGGTCATTGTATTTTATTCTCCTTGTTTTAGGATCAATCTTGCTTTGACGACAGAGCCAGAGAACTTAAGTAAATCCCCTGGCCGCGAGAATGAAACGGTTTTGTAAGATGTTCATGGTTATAACTGGGTTGTCAGAGGAAAAGTTTGAACTTGTTTGATCCAGAGCGCCAAGTTAACCGCAAAGAAAATGTTGGTAGCCTCATTTTCAGAAACATCTGGATTCGCCACATATCGCCGATAGGCCGCTTGAAGCTCAGGAATATTGACATAGGCTGCAATGGCATCGTGGTCGCGAAACATCACCTGCTCTAGAATTTCTTTTTCGTCGCCCAACAGTCTACGTTTGAAGTTGGCACTTAAATTTCCTTTCCCCACTCTCCATTGAACCTCTGAGGGTAAAATTCCCTCCATCGCGCGTCTTAAGATCGAACGAGTCCATCCTTTATGCAGTTTTTGAGAACTCGGCAAGGCCAAACAAAATTCAACCAAACGGCGATCGCAGAAGGGATGCCGCGCCTCTAGAGAAAAGGCCGTGGCAACTTTGTCCAGCCACTGTAGGGCATACCGTACAGAACCGTTATTCAGTGCCTGCCAATGTTCTTCTCTCTCAGAAACAGTCTTGCCCTCTGCCAGGACATCGTTTCGAATGGTCTCGTGAATGTTCATTTGTTTGGCAAATGTGGGATTAAGCAAACTTAAATCCCAATTTAGCGCATTGCGGTGAGGTCGTCTTTTGAGCGTCCGCCAGAGCTGAACTGCAGATTCAGGAAGGGCTGGCCTGATTCCATAAGTCCAAATCACTTTGCGACGGGGCCGTTTCCAGACCTGGGCTAGAGCAGTTCCTTCTTCTAGGAGCTTCAACCACCGAAAAGAAGCAGCCAACTCCGATAAATACTGAACCCCATAGGTAATGGTGGTATCGCCATCAATACCCGTAAATAAGACTCGAACATTTTGGTCTTGAGCCGCCTTAAACACTTCCCAATCCAAATATAAATTGGGGGCAGGACTGGGTTCCTCGCCATGCCAAAACACACGGTCTAGATCCACCAGCGGGCTGACTAAATCGGTTCGGACATCATGGGCATTGAAATCCCCTTGACGAATTGCAGCTTCCATATAGGGACGCTCGTCAATTTTAGGATCGACTTCGGCCAAACTGGGAAAAACAGCTGAAAAAATGTGTAAGTTGGGCTGATTTTCTTGACGGAGTAAATGACGGGTCGTACAGGCAATTGAGGTGGAGTCCAGCCCACCGCTCAGGGTTGAGCCAAGGGGAAAAGCGCTGCGCATCCGACAACGAACGGCATCGATAAACAGCGCTCTAAAAGCCTCTACATAGGCATCGTCCGAAGGCAATTTCAATTCATAGGACAAGTCCGGCGACCAGTAGGTCTGAATCCTGAAGTTATCTGGGGTGACGGTTAGACTTTGGGCCGCCCTTAGCTCCTGAATTTCTTTATAAAATGAATCTTCTTTACGAATACTAAATAGAATTTTAGCGAGATAATCGGCTACCATGGCCTCATTAATACGGCAAGGCACATCGGGCAACGCTAAAAGGGCTTTAATTTCTGAAGCAAAGATAAACTGTTGATTGGCATAGTAATAGTACAACGGCTTCACGCCCATGGGATCCCTAGCGCAAAACAGACGCTGACGGGGTTGATCCCAAATTGCAAACGCAAAGTCGCCTAGGAGATGAACCGGACATTCTTCGCCCCAGGCTTGATAGGCTGCCAGGATCAGAGCACTATCGGTGATCTTCTCAGGTGGACCGTCTCTTAATCCTAGTTTGTCAATCAGTTCCGTTCGATTATCGATGCGCGCATCGGCAGTTAATACCCAGTTGCCCGTGCAATCGCGCATGGGCGATGGTTCTAATAAAGATTCAGGGGTCGTCCACAACAGCCGATGACCCAGACCCACAGATCCCTCAATCCAGGTTCCCGCAGCGTCTGCACCGCGATGACTCAAGACCTCCATCATGCGGCCTAACTGCACGGACTCGACAGGACGGTTGTCTAAATAATAAATACCCAGAATGGCACTCATGATTGGGATTCTCTCGACGGATGCCTCAAATCTGAGGAGTTGAATCGTTCAGACCACTGAGTCACGAATACCATCATCACCTAACCATGAAGGAACGATTGCCCACTCACAATCAGACCCCCGTTTTTCAAAGCTTTGGCAGAGCCAATAGGATCTTAAATCGCGCTAAGTCGTGAATCCGACCAATAATAACACAATTCTCAACTTCGACCCAGGCATGGGCCTCTAACTGCGCGACATCATTTTTGGCAACTCCAATTTTCAACTCGGAAGCGCAACCGCAGCGATCCAATAATACCTTAGCGGCTAAGGCGCGGGCTAAACATTTAACCGTTCCAGGCATCCGTCTAGCACTGGCATCAATGGCCCAAGTGACCGATGCAATCGACTGCTTGTATCTGGATAAATATTGATTATCGGATCCGTGAAGTGACTGTAAATGGCTCAATTTACCTAGATACTTGTATAGACGTTCAAAAGGCAATAACCATAGGCCCATCCTAATCAAGGTCAGCAATACGTAGGTTTTGCACAAAAGCCACCGCTGCGACTGCGACAATTGCCAAACCCTAGGGATCCAAGTCATCCTGAATCTCGACTAAGCGCGCATTGAGCAAATCCGTTAGTAAATTCTGCACTTCTTGCAGACAGGTTTGCGGATCAACATCGTACTCCTGTAG
>JBAVRC010000339.1:0-2238 GCA_049694615.1 Thermosynechococcaceae cyanobacterium
GCCGAATCTTAAGAGTAGGCAAAAGTCGCGAATGCCTGTCCCTGTGGATGTGAGCGAGACTTGATAGATGGCGTAGGGGACGTTGGATACCCCGTCTACTCTTTCATAATTTCCATCTTTGTAGGTGTATAGGTCGCCCCTGAATTGTCCGCCCTCTACATAACAGACCATGAAGCTTTCGCTTGGGTTGCGAACCCAGAGTTCCATTCGTTGCGACTCCCCCGATGGTCTACGGACTACGACCAATTGTTTAATGGTGGAGGGTTCGTCCCGTCGTCCAAATCGTCTGACCTGTTGCTGGCCAAAGTCGATGGCTGAACCTGAGCCAGAGCTGCGGCCTGTATCGCCGATTCTGGGCTGAATGTTCCCTAGCATGGCGGTGCCGATGGGATTGCTGCCTAGGGATTTGATCAGGTGTTGATTGTCGTATCCAACATAGGTAAAATTACTCGGATCTTCGAGGCTTCTTTGTGTGGTGTTCTGTAGACGATCTAAGATTTGACTGAAGATGGTGTTTTTTAATTGATTTAACATGGCTCAAGCGTTGCCTTTGTTGAGATCGACGGTGCGATCGCAGGTGAGTGATCGCTATAAACGCCTTTTAACACGATCAGCAACCGAGATCCCTACTGATGCGTTTTTCCTTGGCTATGATTCGGCTAATGGGTTGGCTAGAGTGTCTGTTCTGGGGGGTGAAATGTTGGCAAAGTACCTGAGTTCTTCTGGGCTGCGTGAGGGTACTGCTGTCAGTATTTCTAGATTGAGCAATGTTCTGGCCTATATCGATCAGGTGCCAACCGTCTAATGATTTGGGGATCTTCTCAGACGTTAATTTTTCCGACTGGCTCTGTCCTGTTGAGTGCTGATGAAAACAATTTTGGCACTCAAGAGGGCGTTAATTGGCAACTTTATTTAGGCTATGGGCGACTGAGTGATCTGCGCTATCGCAAAAAGCCTGTGCTTACCTTTGCAGGCAAGACCCGCTTTGTAGGGCCATCCCATAGGTTTCCTTACCTGTTCAACTGGAATCTGTACGTTACTGAGCAAACTTTTTTTGACATCCATTCTGGGATTACGGCTTGTTATGACAGCAATACCCCAATGACTTTGCTAGACCAACGGCTGGCACTCACTGAAATTGCCCCCAGAACAAGGGCCAAGATTGGCGATTTTGTGGCTGATCCCGATACCCCTCCTGGATACCTAACCTTTTTCCCACAGTTCAAGGTCAACATGGAAATAGTTGGCTTCACGCTGCTGGGCGATCGCTATACCTTGAGACTATCTGGGACTGAGTTCGATCCGAGTAATCCGATTCCTATTGCTGAGGATATTTAACGATGGCCAATGTGGAGATTTATCAGTTGGATCATGCGGCTGCGATCGTCGACACGGCCCGTATCCCCTGGCAGCGTAAAACGGGACCGGGCGATGACGATTGGTCTACTGAATATGTGGAAGCGGGCGAACTTATTCCGCCAGATGGCGGCACGAGTCCAGTTCGCTTTTTTGACGATGCCGATCCTTATTCTTTTGTGCCGGAAGCCGAAGATCTTCTTTATATTGGTCAAACCAATTATCGAATGTATTGGTCTTATGGGACTGAGGCAGGAAATCTTCAAATTCTTCCTAACCTTATTTCTCAATTTTCCAATGAGGGGAACATACAGGTAGAGGGTACCTCAGAAAATGATGTTTTTAAGTTTGTTTTAACGATTGACGAACTTTATTTATTGCTTAAGGACATAATAACTGGTTCTGTTGTTTTCGATGACGAAGCTAAAACGGTGGATATTGCGGAGTCTGGGGTTGGCTCTGGCGATATGCTGAAGTCTGTTTATGATGTCGATGATGATGGAATTGTTGATCTTGCTTCCTTTGCTAATGCGATCTCATCTGGTGGCGAAGCGGGTGCTTCAAAATACTATGGGACGGATGAGGCGTTTTCTTTAGGTTTCCATGACTTACCAGGTTCCGGCGTTATTTCAGGTGAAGGGTTATTGTCTCAAGGCAATTGGAATGCTTCAACTAATACGCCAGATTTAACTTTAACTGAAAATAAAGTTATAGGTCATTTATATCTTGTTAATGTCGCAGGTAATACCGATCTAAATGGTATTACAAGCTGGTCTGTTGGGGATAACTTGTATTTTGATGATACAGAAGTTTGGGTAAAAATAGATAACACTGATGCAGTTAGAAGTTTTAACAAGCGTAAAGGTATTGTTAAACCTAAAT
>JBAVRC010000340.1:0-2909 GCA_049694615.1 Thermosynechococcaceae cyanobacterium
GGTTGAAGGTTCCCAAAAATATTTTTCACGAAGCGTCAATGATCACGGCGATCCGTCCAAGTTTGATTCTCAACTAGAACCCTCTATTGAGAATAACCCTACATCTCAGTCAAAGTCCTCATTATTCAAAAAGTCCCTCCCAGCAAGGATTTAAGTCATAATTCCAAAATCGACTCTGCAACCTGCCGAATGTGGGATGCAATCAAGCTTAGATTGATAACATCTTTATTCCAAGTATAATCAGTACAACTCCGCCAATAAACTCCACTTCACTTCCAAGTTTGCTGGAAATCTTTCTGGCAAGAAATAAGCCCAGATAGGTTGATAAAAATGCGCCAATACCTATAAAAAAAGAATACGGAATGATTGGTTTATTGAACAATCCAAGCGATATTCCTACCCCCAATGAATCAATACTGGTAATACTAGAAACAAATAAAATTTTTAAGGGTCCATGAACCTTGATTTCAGTTTCGGTGGCCTCATTAGATTTTATTTCAAGATAGGCTTGGTAGCACATATGAATGCCGACTGAGAATAGCAAGAAGAATGCAATCCAGTGGTCATATTGGGTAATCAAATTTCGAGCAATATGTCCTAAAAGGAAACCTATCGCTGTGGCTAATCCTTCTGAAACCCCTGAACTGAATGCAAAAAACAAAGCTCTTCTCGGCGAGAAATGGCGAAATCCTAGAGCAACTGCCGCAGAGAAAGAATCAATACTCAACGCCAAAGAAAATAACAATAACTCAATTGCCATTACCGAACCTGAAATCTTTTGAATTCTAGCAAAACCAAGACTTTGGTTGAGAAATGAGCTGCCTAATACCAATCCGCTGTTTATCCTCAACTCTCATTATGGAATGAGTCTGCTGGATTTCAGGATTTTACTCGTTTATCGATCATTGTGTCATGATCTGACCTTGGTAGCCTGTGATGAGGCGATCGCCATTCAGAAACACATGCACTTCAAGTTGGTCGCTCGCCCAAGTCAGTTCGCCCGTGAAGTTAGGGTTTAACACCCGTACCTGCTGATTGCGGGAAGATACGAGCGAATCGGGGGAATGCACGGCTAAAGACTCGACAAACGGCCCATCCACCAAAATATCTAGCTGATTCAGCAACGCCCGCGATCCCGGTGGTGCCGTAGGAGCCTGCAATTGCGCCAAGGTAAACCCCGTAAAAGACATTGTATTCAGTCCCGCCGCTTTAACCTGTTGGGCTAAAGCGGCAAGGGCTGATGCTTGCCAAAAGGGTTCTCCCCCCGAAAAGGTCACCCCCTCGTTGCGGGGATTGCGCAAAATGTTCTGCGCTAGCTCGTCCACGGCAATCAACTGATTGGGTGCAAAGGACCAGGAGTTTGGGTTAAAACAACCTGGACATTCCCGCAGGCAGCCCTGCACCCACACCACGGCGCGACGACCGGGGCCATTGACTTCCGACTCATCCACATAGCCCATAATGTTTAAGTATCCAGGCGGAATGGCTGAGAGCGCCTCTGCGGGTGGGGTAGGGGTTGAAGTCATGGTTCGCCTCCAGGGGAAGTCGGAGTTACAACGGGGGGATAGCGCACTGGAATCCCCAGGGCACTTTGAATGCGATCGCCACCCGAACTCTGGCAAACCTGGCAATCTCGCCTCTGGAGCCGCTTCTTTTTGCTGACGGTGTTTGCCACCCGTACCTTCACGGTACATGAGCGTGCCAAATTCTACGACTCCATGGGCTTAGGCGCCACAAAAGGCCAATTCAAATTTGAAGTGCAACACTTGCTCAAAACTGATGTCAAAGGCAAATCCAAAGATCAGAATTCGATGACGGAGCCTTTCTGAGAGAAGACTATCGGAAGGAGCCTATGCTGGCAAAGCCTGTATTACGCTCTGGCAGTCTTGATCAAGGTGTTGCACTTCATTTTTGAATCTGCGAATTGAGCGATTTTATGCTTTAGCTAATGCTTGAATTCGGCTGTACATTGAATCGGGGATATTTTGGATTTTCAGGTTAGCCATATCGCTTGAACCATAAGGTCTACAGCTATTCTATCTGCTTTCAAAGACAATTTAAGCCAAGATTTTATATAGCGACGGGAGGTGAGGCGATCGCGTCAGTCTGCGGCTTCAAAGAGGTGCCAGTCTTTGCCTTGTTGGCTTCTGCACGAGACGACTGCTGCGATCGCAGAGGAACAGGAGGGCGAGGGGAGTTCCCACCATTTATGCGAGTTGGCGGGCTAGGGCTTCTAGGTTGAGGGGAGGCGATCGCCGGGGCTGTCGTAGGTGGGATGGCGCAGTTGGTTGGCCCAGCCGAGTGCTTGGGCGATGAGCATGGGGTAGAAGTGGCGAGTGTTGAAGATTGCGCCGCTTTAGAAGCCGTGGGTGAGGGAGTCGCCGATAGTGACAAGGCGATGTTGGGGGGTGCCTGGGTGAGCGGTTGCGACGGGTATGCCTAGGGTTGGCTCGGTTTCGGGTTGGCGGGCTTCTGCTTGGATGATGACATCATTGGGGGTATACGGGTCGAGCATGTCGGGGGTGACGGTTTTAGGCATAGGTCTGGCCCTCGTTAAGATTGTGCAGATAGGTTAGCCTCATCATGAAAGTAGTACAATGAATGGTACAAGTATGAGATGTCCATGGAAATCTTAAGTGCGAGTGAAGCTAGAGCAAAGTTATTTAGCTTAGTTGAGCAGGTGAATCAAGATCATTCGCCACTAGTGATCACGAGTCGGAAGGGTGATGCGGTCTTGCTGTCTAAAGATGATTGGGAAAATATCCAGGAAATCCTTTATTTACAATCTATTCCTGGTTTGGTGGAGTCGATTAGAGATGCAGAACAATTAGACGAATGGGGGTCTGAGGAAGAGTTTATGCAGGTACTCAATGGGTTGGAAGATTGAGTTTAGTCGAACGGTGCTTAAG
>JBAVRC010000341.1:0-9387 GCA_049694615.1 Thermosynechococcaceae cyanobacterium
GTTGGATTGGTTCCGTAGCACTTTGCGCTCGCCCCCTAAATCCCCCCATTCTGAGGGACTTTGAGTTCGGATTTTCCCCTAGGTCATCTAGGATGCTCACTAGCATGGGTTGCCAGTTTACGATCCAAGTACCAGCATCTTGGTTCAGTTCATAGGGATAGCTTTCAGCAGCATGGATACCTTCCAGAGTACTCTCCAATTGCATGGCTGCTTCGCCCTCGAAGGTAGATTGTTGGCATAGGCCGATCAGAGAGGCGATCGCATCAAACAAACGCCCCATACTAGAGGTTCTGGGCGTATTGACGCGGTTCTGGAGCATGGTTTGAAACACTTTCAGTTCCTGGAGTTGAAAGGCTTTTAAGGTAGGATAATCCAAATCAAAAGCAGCTTCGCCAAATGCTTCGTAGAGCAAGCCCAAGGCAACACGACGGGGTTCCTGTGCAGCGTGATCGCCCCCTAGAAGAGAAAAAGTCCGCAGATGGGCAATTCGCTGAAATCCTTTGCGATCAGGTACAGATAGGAACTCGCTGCCCCAGAGAGTTCCATCTAGTCCATAACCTGTCCCGTCCCAGGCAATTCCCAATATTGGCAGTTCAAGGGCGTTATCAACCATTCCTGAGAGAACATGGGCGTAGTGGTGCTGAATCGGAATCGTAGGAACTTCCAGAGAACGACTCAGAGTTTGAGCAAAGTGGGTGGAGGCGTAGTCGGGATGGGTGTCGCAGGCGATCGCCACGGGTTGCGCCGCGTAAAGTTTCAGGCATTGCCCAATGGTGTCCTGAAATCGGTTGAAGATTGAAGCTTGATCGAGATCTCCCAAGTGCTGACTGACCAGAATCTGGTTTTGGATTGAAAGCGCCACCGTGTTTTTCAGATGTCCACCCACAGCTAGAATGCAGGGCATATTCCCTGGAGGCGAACCCACCATCAGGCCAAAGCCGCGTGCCCGTCTGAGCACCATCGGTCGATCTTCAATGACGCGAACTACAGAATCATCAACGGGTCGAGCAATCGGGCGATCATGGATTAGAAAAACATCAGCAATATCGGTCAAATCTCGCAGTGCAGTTTGCTCATCAATGCAGATCGGTTCTTGAGAGCGATTGCCGCTAGTGGCAACGACCGGAAACCCCAATTCCTTCAACATTAAATGATGCAGAGGTGTATAGGGCAGCATGACACCCAACGTATTTTGATGGGGTGCAAGGGAGGGTGCTAAGCGCGATCGCGCTTTTCTTCTGAGTAAGACAATGGGTGCGGCGGCTGAGGTTAGAAGCTCCATCTCCTGCGGAGATACAAGACAGTCTTCGGCAATCGCCTCAAGGCTCGGATACATCACGGCTAAGGGTTTCGTGGGGCGATGTTTGCGATCGCGCAATTTTTGCACCGCGTCCTCATTTCGTGCATCGACCATGAGATGAAACCCGCCTAACCCTTTGAGCGCGAGAATTTCTCCTTGCCGAATTCGCTCTGCTGCCAGAGCAATTTGCTCAGAGGAAGAAGCGCCTAGAGCAATTCCTTTTCCCTGGCGATCCCAAAACTCTAGAGATGGACCGCAGCGGGAACAGGCATTGGGCTGGGCATGGAATCGTCGATCCTGTGGACTTTCGTACTCCTGTTGACAGTCCGCACACATGCGGAAGGATTGCATCGTCGTGTTGGGGCGATCATAGGGTAGCGTCGTTAGGATGCTATAGCGAGGGCCGCAATGAGTGCAGTTGGTAAAGGGATAGGAATATCGTCGATTGCGAGGATCAAAGATCTCATGCAGACAATCGGGACAGGTAGCGAGGTCGGGTAAAATCCAAGCGGACTTGGAATGGGAATTCTGATCGGAGGAATGAATCTCAAAGTGGTTGTAACCGCACGGCATCAGCCAGTCGGTTTTCAGTTGAGACAGGATTGAATGGGTGGGGCGATCGCTTTCCAATCGTTCCAAAAAAGTAGCAAGTCCCGACGGAGAACCTTCGACTTCAATGTCAACCCCGCTATCCGTATTTCTCACCCATCCACTTAACCCCAACTCCGTCGCCAGAGTATAGACAAAAGGACGAAACCCAACACCCTGAACCATTCCTTGTACCCGTAGATGCAGGCGTTGTAGTGGAGGATCAATCAACAGCAATGGCGTGGGTCGTATCATCGCGCGACCTCCAAAGGCGATCGCAATCGGTCTTGTTGCGATTGAAGATAGCTCAGCCATGTATCCATACCGAATCCTTTGCGGGCAGAGACTTCAAATAACTGGGCTTGAGGGGCCATGCGGCGAATATTGGCGATCACAGTCTCCCGGTCGAACCCAACTGCTTCGGCAATATCGAGTTTGGACAGAATGACCACATCCGCTGACTGAAATGCGGTGGGATATTTCAAAGGTTTATCTTCGCCTTCGGTCACTGAAAGCAGCACAACTCGCAGGGTTTCGCCCAAATCGTAGGCCGCAGGGCAGACGAGATTCCCGACATTTTCGATGATTAAGAGATCCAGGTGAGCTAAATTGAGATGAGAGACGGCATGAGCAACCATATCTGCTTCCAGATGACAAGCCGTTCCGGTGGTAATTTGGAGCGCAGTCGCCCCCGCTGCCCGGAGTCTCAGGGCATCGTTTTCAGTGGCGAGATCGCCGACAATGACGCCCACTGAGGCACGGTCGTCCCAAGCTTTTACCGTTTGCTCAATCAGCGTTGTTTTACCTGAACCCGGAGAAGACAGGATATTAAGTGCTAATAAACTATGGGATTGAAAGACTGCGCGATTTTGCAGGGCAAAGCGATCATTTTTTGAGAGCAATCGTTCACGAACTTCCAGCGTATGAGTATGGGAATGATCATGAGTGTGAGATTCTGTTTCGGCATGAAGAACAACCGAATCAACTTGAGCGCATCCGCAATTTGTACACATCAGGACACCTCCAGAGATGCGAGTTCGAGTTCTTTGCCCTGGACAATGGATGTACTCCAGGTTTTGCAGGCTGTGCATTCATAGCCCATTTCTAGGGGTTGAAATTCAGATTGGCAGTGGTTGCAATAGCAAACTGTCGGACAGGATTCGATTTTAAGTTGGGCCTGTTCTGCGATGGTGCCCTGAGTGACGACATCGAAAGCGAATCTCAAGGCATCCGGTTCTACCCCAGACAGATCGCCCACCCGTAACGAAATTTGATGGATGCAACGGGCTTGTTCGCGGGTTGCGTAGTCGAGGGCGATCGCCAATGCGTTTTGCATTAAGCCGACTTCATGCATGGCAGATCCTCCCAGTGAGTGATTGAGGAGAAGCGAGATAATTTTTTAAGGCTTTTATACTCCAAGTTAAGCCATCGCTGGCGATCGTTGATAATGTCTCACCATAGTTAAATTGAATGGCCGGAATCAGGATGTGATAGGTGATCGGATCGGCGTCATAGAGGATTTTGGCGAGATAAAGAAGCGTATTTGGACTCCAAGTGTGATCGAGGCTGGTAGGAGATGGGGTGGGGAAGAGGCGTTCAATCTTACACTCGCTCCCTAAATCCCCCACCAAACTTGGGGGACTTTGAGTATTTACGATCTGCCACGCATCGATAAAAAATACAGTCTCTACCTGAGCGATATCAGCGGCTAGTTCTGGAGTGAGTTGATGGATGAAGAGCGATCGCACCTCCGGCAAGTTCCACTCAGCAACCTGCTCAGCAACCAGAGGCCCAACGCCATCATCGCCACGAAGGGAATTGCCATAGCCAATAACTAAGGTTTTCATCGGTAAACCTCATTCAGTAATCGGCCATCTGAGGCTACCAGTTGTAGGTGCAAGGGCATTTGTCCAGCAGCATGAGTGGAGCAAGACAGACACGGATCGTAACAGCGAATTCCAGCTTCGACGCGATTGAGTAATCCTTCGGGAATTTCGGAACCGTGAATATAGTGTTTGGCAATTTGCGCCACGGTTTTGTTCATCGCCAGGTTGTTTTGTCCGGTGGCAATGATCAAATTCACTTTTTCTAATAACCCATTTTCATCCACCTGGTAATGGTGAAAGAGTGTTCCTCGTGGGGCTTCGCTGACACCCACTGCATTGAGTTGATTCACGCCACCGTGGGCGCGACAGCGCGAGGAAAGAATATCTGGGTCGTCTATGAGTTCCTGAATTTTTTCAAGACAGGCTAAAATTTCGATCAGACGGGCATAGTGGTAAAGGAAGGAGGATGTGGGGATGCCATTAGTGCGATCGCGCAGTTCCTGCAACTCTCGATCCGCCCCTTCACTCCCGATGTGGCGACACACATTCAGGCGGGCAAGTGGTCCCACGCGATAGATCCCATCAGGATAGCCATAGGGCTGGTAATAGGGAAATTTGAGATAGGACCAAGGTTCAACAGCTTCGCCCAGGAACTGATGGTAGTCATCTTCGCTGAGGTCGTCGGCGACGATATTACCCTGACTATCGGTGAATCGGAGTTTGCCATCATAATGCTCCCATTCTCCATTGGGGCCAACCAAACCCATGTAGAGCGTGGGGAATTCGCCAAAGATATCGATTTCGACCTTGAGTTGCTCATCTAACATGGTTTTGAACAAGCTCAACGCTAGATTCACTGTCTCAAAGGCTTCCGGTAAGCGATCAATAATCCACTGCCGTCCTTCTTCCGAGAGGGGCGATCGCACCCCGCCAGGAACCGTCCAAGCCGCATGAATTTTGCGAGCCCCGAGTTTTTCGATGACCGTTTGACCAAACTGCCGTAGCCGAATTCCGGCACGGGCGAGGTCGGGGTTGGCGGCAATTAAGCCGAACACATTGCGGGTCGCGGGATCGCTATCCCAGCCCAACAAAAAATCAGGGCTACTCAGATGAAAAAATGAGAGGGCATGAGATTGGGTGAGTTGCGCTAGATTCATCATCCGTCGTAATTTATCGGCAGCGGGCGGAATTTTGACGGCTAGAATTTTATCTCCTGTTTTAGCCGCAGCCAGTAGGTGGCTCACCGGACAAATCCCGCAAATTCGAGCGGTAATACCCGCCATTTCCGTATAGGGACGACCTTCGCAGAATTTCTCGAACCCCCGGTATTCCACCACATGAAAGCGAGCATCGGAGACTTCTCCGGCATCGTCGAGGAAGATGGAGATTTTGGCGTGACCCTCAATGCGAGTAACGGGATCGATAACAACAGTACGAGACATCTGCATTCTCCCTAAAACAATCGATCAAAGATCGGCGATCGCTAATCTCATGGGATCGCAACGGGCTAATCTTCATACATACGGGCTTCGACAGCATCCGGGTTATCGTCGCAATACTCCTCAAAGGTGGTTGGATGCTTGGCTCGTTGATGGGCCGCTTCCGCCTGTAATTCCTCTACTACATCCCAGTCCGCAGCAGTCTCTTTTGAGTTAGCGCCCTTCTCTGCGGCAATGGTATGGGCATAGTCAATGGCGGCTTGGATTTCTTGTTCGAGATTCATGGTTGCTCCTGGCGATAATCACAATACATCTATCTAGCCAAACTTGATCATGTCCCGCCCGACCATTTCGGGTTGCTCTCCCTTGAGCAGGGGTTCGAGGGTAGCCCGAATGCGATCGGCAGGGGGTGGACATCCCGGCATATAAATCTCCACGGGTACCACCTGGTGGACGGGTAAGACCTGCTCCAACAACTCCGGCACAATCCCTGGCGCGTGGGGAAGTTGGGGCGAATGTTCCGCTAGTTCCAGGTAGCCGCGCTTGAGGACAGGTTCGGCTCCGCCCAACATATTGCGCATCCCCGGCACGTTTGCGGTCACTGCACAATCCCCAAAGGAAATCAGGGTTTTGGTTTGTTTGCGAACTTTCAGGAGTAACTCCAAGTTATCTTCATTGGCCACACCCCCTTCCACCAGGCACACATCCACATTCTCGGGATACTCCTTAATATCCGAGCCGACGGGACTATAGACTACATCCACCTGCTGGGCGAGATCGATCAGCCATTCGTCCAGATCCAGGAAGGACATGTGACAACCGGAACAACCCGCCAGCCAAACCGTGGCAAACCTTATCTTGTCCATTGGTGCTTCTCCCGCGCGGTCACTAAAAATTCCAACTTGGCGCGATCGCGTTCTTTCTCGCCAATGGCGCTGCCCTTACGGAAAATCGCACCCGTCGGGCAGGCATCCACACATTTCCCGCAGGACGTACAGGCATCGACCTCGCCCCAAGGTTGATGGAGTCCCGACACAATAAAACAATGCTCGCCGCGCTGCGCCACATCCCAAACATGGGCACCTTCAATTTCGTCGCAGACCCGCACGCAGCGGGTGCAAAGAATACAGCGGTTATGGTCGATCCCAAACTGTTCGTGGGAGACATCGACATGCCGATCCGGGAAGCGATAGGGGAACCGGGAGTGATCCATCCCCATCTGAACCGCCATATCTTGAAGTTCGCAGTTGCCGTTGGCCACACACACTGCACAGACATGATTTCCTTCCGCAAACAGCAATTCCACATTCATGCGTCGAAATTCTTGCAGTTTGGGTGTATTCGTTTGTACTACCATGCCTTCAGCCACTTCGGTGACGCAGGCAGGCTGAAGCTTATGACTCCCTTCAATTTCAACCAGACACATTCGGCAGGCTGCTGCTGGCGTAACGCCTTCTAGAAAACAGAGAGTCGGAATTTCAATCCCCGCTTCCTTGGCTGCGTTTAGGAGGCTTGTCCCCTGCTCAACTGCCACATCCTTTCCGTCAATTTTGAGTGTTTTTACCGACATGGTTTTTCATTCCTGCCGTAACAGTGCTAAATACTCATCTCTGAAGTACCGTAAGGTACTCACTACCGGATTAGGGGCCGATTGACCTAACCCACACAGGCTCATTTCCTTCACCATATGGCAAAGGGCTTCCATGTGTTCGATATCTGTCAAAGTAGCTTGACGGTTCACTATTTTGGTGAGCATTTCATGAAGCTGTACCGTTCCCGCTCGACAAGGCACACATTTACCGCAACTCTCTCCCCGGCAAAAATCCATATAGAACTGGGCAATTTCAACCATACTGGTGGAATCGTCCATCACAATCATGCCGCCAGATCCCATCATCGTGCCGAGTTTCTGTAACGACTCATAATCCACTGGGGTATCGAAAAATGCCGCTGGAATACAGCCCCCCGATGGTCCGCCCGTTTGCACCGCCTTCACCTGACCATCCGTTACGCCGCCGCCCATCTCCTCCACAATTTGGCGCAGCGTTGTCCCCATCGGCACTTCTACCAGTCCTGTATTCTGCACTTTCCCCGTCAGAGCAAACACCTTGGTTCCCTTGCTGCCCTCAGTGCCAATGCTGTTGTACCAAGCCGCCCCTTTCCGAATAATCGGCGCGATATTGGCATAGGTTTCCACGTTATTAATCAACGTCGGACAGTTCCAAAGTCCCGACTCAGCCGGGTAGGGCGGTCGCGGTCGCGGATTGCCCCGCCCTCCTTCAATGGAATGAATCAAAGCGGTTTCCTCTCCGCAGACAAAGGCTCCTGCGCCAATGCGAATGTCGATTTTGAAATCGAACCCGGACTCGAAAATTTGACTGCCTAATAACCCATATTTCTTTGCCTGCTGAATGGCTTTATTCAGATGTTGAATCGCGAGGGGATATTCAGCGCGGACGTAGATAAAGCCGTGATTGGCCCCGATCGCATACCCGGCGATCGCCATTCCTTCCAGCACCCGATGGGGGTCGCTTTCCAGCACGCTGCGATCCATAAATGCCCCTGGGTCTCCCTCATCGGCATTACAGATTACATATTTCTGATCTCCTGGCATCTTGGCAACCGTCGCCCACTTCAACCCCGTGGGATAGCCGCCCCCGCCCCGTCCGCGTAAGCCGCTTTGGGTGATTTCCTCCACGACTTCTGCCGGAGTCATTTCGTAAAGGGCCTGGTACAGCGGCTCATACCCGCCGACTGCAATGTACTCCTCAATTCGTTCAGGATCGATCTGGCCGCTGTTTTCCAAGACAATGGGGAGCTGCCCCGCGAAAAACGGTTGATGGGGATCGCAGGGTTGTGCCGTGGCGGTCTCACCCTGCAACGAAGCTGCAATTGAAGCGGCATCTGTTGCTGTGACCTGTTCGTAGAGCATCCCATCGGGATCGGTGGCGACCAAGGGTCCTCGACCGCAAAATCGCAGACAACCGACACTGGACAACGCAACTTCTTCTTGAAGTCCTGCGGTGGCGATCGCCTCTTCCAATGCCTGTTTGACCCCCTCCGCCCCAGAGGATTGACAGCCTGCTGCCGTACAACACCGAATGCGTTTGGGTTTTCGGCGGCTCTGTTCCTGCTCGGCAATGCGATAAAGCTCGGTAATATCCATCGACAGCCTCCTTCGTTCGCCGGATCGATTTGCGGTCAGATTAATGCAGAGCTTGCAATTTTTCTAAAGATGCTTCCGGGGTCAGCTTACCGCCGACGACCCCGTCAAAGACGACCGCTGGGGCGATCCCGCAAGCTCCCAAACACCGTGCCGAGAGCAACGAGACTTGACCATCCGCCGTCGTTTCGCCGACCTTGATCCCCAATTTGCTCTGGAGGGTCTCTAGAATTTGGTTTGCGCCCTTGACGTAGCAGGCTGTGCCTAGACACACCACGCAGCTATGAGCCCCGCTGGGTTTGAGGGAAAACAAATGATAAAACGATGCCACGCCATAGACCCGACTGAGGGGCAATTTCAACTGCCGCGCAATATAAAGCAATACTTCTTCTTCGAGATACCCAAAGGATTCCTGCGCCCTATGCAGCACTTCAATTAAGGCATCGGGCTGATAATGATTTCGCTTTAGCGCCATATCTAAAGCTTTGTAACGGCGATCGCAGCTTGCCCGATCTTGAACGGAATCTTTTGGCGTGGACGGGGTATTGACTTGGCGATCGCGAGGCGTAGAGATAGTAGGCATAGGTCTTAGCGTCCTGCGAGACAGCGTATCTTGACCAAAAGTTTTTTGCAAGGGAGTTTCAGAGGACTCTAGCAATAGAAGAGTAGGGCTGACAATTTTTACAACCGTCATGTTGTTTTAATTCTATTGCTCTCCATGTCTATAGTTTAGATCAACGTCAACCATTAATGTTACTACTCAGGCTTAAGAAATATGGGCGTGATGGCCCTGGCGCACCAAGGCTCTGGTGCTAGAACTGGGGAGTATAAATTCAGGTTCTACAGGATTCTGTGCTGGATCGCAAGAGAAGTTGAGCACCGATTGCTCTTACGAACAACAATTTTACTACCTGCGCCTTCTCAGGTATATTTTTGAGAAAATTCCTTTCTCATTGCGAACTACTGATGATAGCCTGACTGACGGACAGAAGTAATCCAAAGGCTTATGCAACAAGGGTTGTCAAAATAGGAAAAGTCTGTGTCCATGGGAGAGACCCCTTAAATTAAGTC
>JBAVRC010000342.1:0-6265 GCA_049694615.1 Thermosynechococcaceae cyanobacterium
GCAAAGGAACCCATCGTTGCGCAGGCTGCGATTTGCCCCTCTTTACCTCCGCAACCAAGTACAACAGCGGCACAGGGTGGCCCAGCTTTTATGCCCCGATTGAAAAAGCCGTGGGCACCACCGAAGATCGTGCCTTTGGCATGCTTCGCACCGAGGTGCATTGTCGGCGATGCGGAGGTCATCTGGGCCATGTTTTTTTGGATGGGCCACCGCCCACTGGCCAACGTTACTGTATGAACGGGGTCGCCCTGAAATTTATTCCGGCCTAAACCGCCGCAAGCGGACCCATACACATAGGCGGAAGGCAACGTCAAGATGCTGAAAATCCCAAGCTATCATTTTGAGCGTTCTGGGAGTCCGAGATCCCCAGCCTAGATATCAGCGTCAGATTTTGAATCCTTCTTTTTGAGAATGACCAGAGTTAGGTCATCGTAGACTGTATGGCTGCCGATATGCGATCGCACGTCTTGGATCACCCGATCCTGAATCGTTTGAGCGGGCTGCGACCAGTGGGTCTGAATGACCGAAATGAGCCGTTCTAGGCCATAGAGGGCGCGATTAGCCCCTTCGGCTTCCGAGATGCCATCGGTATATAAAACCACCCCATCGCCGGGATTGAGCTGAATCTGCACTTGCCCCACAAAGGCTTGAATATCGTCAATTAACCCTAAGGGCATCCCTAAATCAAGGGTCTCCACTTCCTCAACGGTACCCTCTGCCCTAAAAACCAGTACCGATTCATGCTGGCCGCTGATCTGGATTTGGTTGTCCTGATACCTTAAAAGGGCCAGGGTTATATTTTTGCCGGGACTCAACCGCTGGGCGTTGTCATACAACACTTGATTTAACGCGTTGAGAAATTTTGTTGGATCCAACTCGCCAATGGCAACCAGCGATCGCACCGCCGTTTGCGCCATGATCATCAGGACCCCACTTTCGAGGCCGTGGCCCGTGACATCGCCAATCCCCAGGGTGAGATGGCGATCGCCGGGAATGACATCGTAATAATCTCCCCCGACTTCGTGGGCCGCCTCCATAAAACAGGCAATATCCAAATCATGCAGGTGTCCCAATTCTGCGGTTTTGGGCAACATCATCTCTTGGAGGCGGCGTGTGATATCCAGTTCTGTGCTCATCCGCAGATTATCCGTCTGGAGCTGTTCATTGAGCGCGGTGATTGTGGCGTTGGCCTGCTGTAAATCCAAGGTTCTTTGGGTAACCCGTTGCTCTAGTTCTTGATTGACCGCTTCTAGTTCGGCAAAAGAGTCCTGGAGTTGAGATCCCATTTTGTAAAACGACTGGGAAAGGGTTTCAAGTTCTTGAATGCTGCTGGTTGCTACAGGCTCATGGGGTGTGCCGTTACTAAAGCGTTGTTGTGCCGCCTGGGCTAAAGACTGAGAGGCCCGACTTAAGCGCAAAATAGGATTGGCAATCCAGCGCGCTGTCAAAATGCCCAAGGTCGCAGCGATCAGTGACGCCAAGATTGAAAGCAGCACGGTTCGTTGCGTGTTGGCCTGAATTTGAGACATAAAGTCCGATTCTGGAACCACCATCACCACGAGCCAGTCCAGTCCCAACGGGTCTCGCCATGACCCAATCTGGACATATTTTTTCTGTCCGGCAATTTCTAAGGCAAGTCGATGATCGCCTTGAAGGGTTTGAAGGCTACCTAAGGTGGATTGCAATGCTGCGGTTGTCTGCCGAATATCGGAATCCTGACTTTTGAGAGCAGGAAGCCGTTGGGCTTTGCCCTCTACCATCAAAAAAGGGGGTTCTTGTACAGAACTGGCTACCAGTAATCCAGAACGCTCTAAGATGAATGCTTTTCCAGATTTTCCAATTTTGATCCGACTTAAAAAATCGCTAATTGTCGAGAGTTTTAAATCGACACCAAGTACCCCAATCAATTTTTTTTCTGCATCGTAGATAGGTTGATTGGCAGAAATAGAGAGGATTTGTGGATAGCCGTCCCAGTTATAAATCTCACTCCACATTGGCTTGTTAGCCTGAATCGTAGTCGTAAACCAAGCTTCTTCAAACGGATTGTAGTTCTGGACACTCAAAAGCTGAGTACGATTTCCTTTCGCATCGGTGCTGTATTGATAGGATTTACCTTGTGTGTTGAGGGGAATATCTTCGATGCGAATTTTGCCATCGCCGAAGTCTCCGGTACCGATATATTCGCCCTTGAGAGTAGCGTAGTTGATAAAGCTGACATTGAAAACATGAAGCTGTCGCCAAAAGTATTGCCCCGTTGTTTTGAAATCAGACAAGTTCAAACGCCCCAATTCATGGGCATCTGTATTGATCTGGTTGAGCTGGGGCGGAATCGCAAAATAGTCGTTCAGGCGATCGCGAATCCGAGACTGTACCTCAATCTCTAAATCCTGTACCAATTCGTTCACAGCCTGTTGGCCATTTTGATAGGAAAGATAGCCGACGAGGGTGGCAAGGCTGATCGTTTGTAAAACAAAGGGAATGGTTAAGACTAGCCTCAGGGGCAGTTGACGGACCGATTTAAGCGGCGGAATCAACATGATTTTGCGATCGCCTCACTAAGACATCCTTCCCACAGGCATTTACCCTAGCAGCTTGGCCGCAGCGCCAATTGGATTACTATGCCAGTTCCAGCGTCAGGCTGGGCATCAAACGTTGTAAATTCTTCAAAGATTTAGTCTGCCAGAGCACTTTAGCAGATCCTTGCAGCGCCATCTGTACATTTCCTTTTTGACGCACTTTAACCACAAACATCGACAGCATACTAATCCCTGAGCTATTGAGAAACTCCAGTTCGCCTAAATTCAACGTAAAACGAGTGGAGGATTGCTCAAGGGCACTGAGCATCAGATCCATCACAGGTTTGTAAGCTTCTATACCGTCTAGTCGCAGAAATCCCCGAAAAAAAATAGTTGAAGCATCTGGCTCATACCAGATGTTGTAGTCGTCGGTTTTAATCTCCATAGGCTCTAGACCCCTTATCAAATCGTTCTTCACCCTTTTCCCCTTATCAGAATTGACTTAAACGTCTAAACAAACCATAACGACGACTTTGCTAATATTTGGTTCCAATTCATAGCCTTGAAACATCCAGCCAAATTTCGCGCCATAATCATTGCTCATCGTTAAGATACCCAGGCTCGATTCTCCGTGACCCAGTGCCGTTTTCTCCAGTTGATCGGCATAAAATTGATCTGGGTCCGAATTTAGAAAATTTTGGATAAAATTCTGATATTTTTCGACTGATTTTTGATTTGAATAGTTAGTGACAAAGAAGATGATTTCTTGATCGTATAAATATAAAGTGATGCTGATCGGCAGGCCAGTGACTTCATCCGTATATTTGACCGCATTTTCGATGAGTTCATTGGCAATGTAGCTCACGGCTGCTTTAACGGTTTCTCGACGGTTGATTTTACTGTCAGAAATCTCATCCCCCGGGAAAAACGCAGAGAAATAGTCTCCCAAAAAGTCGGCTGACAGCCCGTAGTTGCCCCATCTACGCTTGCGGGGAGCAGAGCTAGGGGAAAAATTAAGCATCAAGTATTCGTCGCTGGTCGGAACTTCAGTCAGAAAGGTTCCAAATGTCTGGGATATCGAAGTTTGATCCATATTCTAAAACTAACGCGTGAATTTTGCTCTACAGAGCGCCTTCGCCCAAATCGCCTCGGACGATGGGATGGGACCGACGCTCTATTCTCTAACGGAATGGTGAACAATTTGGTTTCTGCCCCCACGCTTCGCTAGGTAAAGAAACTGATCGGCTTGATCGAGTAGGCTAGTAGGCGATCGCTCATGGGATGGAATAGCGCAAGCAACCCCCATACTCAGCGTAATGTACGGATGAATGGGTGAGCGGTCATGGGGAATTTGGAGCTGAGCAATGATGTCCTGCATCCGTTCAGCAACGTTCAAAGCTCCGTCTTCATGGGTTTGAGGCAAGATGACCGCAAATTCTTCTCCGCCATATCGTGCCACCAAATCGCTAGGGCGGGAAATCGCTGAGTGCAGTGCTTGAGCAATCTGTTTCAGACAATCATCTCCAGTGGGGTGACCATAATAATCATTGAAAAACTTGAAATGGTCAACATCGCACAGAATGATGGAGATCGGCAATTGCTCCCGCAGCATCAGTGCCCACTGATGGTCAAGGTGCGCATCAAATCTGCGCCGATTCGGAATTTGAGTTAAACTGTCCGATGCCGCTAGCAAATCAGCTTTTCGCAGTTTTTGACTCCACTGGACATCGAGTATATCGCCATGCTCCATAATGGTTTGGATAATCACTTCCAGATCGTGTTTTTCTCGATAAAGTATGTCGAGCAGCGATTGTAAAACCGTCTGTGTTCGCTGACGTTCTACAACTTCTGTTTGGAGTTTTAGATTGGTTTCATGGAGCTGAGTCTCAATTGTATCGCCATGTTCAGCAATCGTTAACAAAGATGTCTTCAAGTCCTCATTTTCTCGTTTGAGATCTTCGATCACTTGCCTGAGGGTGACAATTTCTGCCAAAAGCGATTTAGTATCTTCACATTTTGGCGACATGTTCTCTTTCATGAATTCACCGCTGTCTAAAACCAATGCAGCCATCTCATCTAGGTAAAGAACGTTCTAACATATCCCACTTTATATTGTCACCCTTTTAAGAATGTAAAATATGTTTAGTCTTGTTTTATTGAAATTGAGAAATGGCGATCTTTTTAATATATCTTTTGAAATTTTTTAATTGTCTCGATTATTTATAACAACGACTTTGATTGAGATTATATATGTTTTGCTTCTTTACTGTATCCTAAATAGTACAGCAATGGTCGCCACTCGGTTGCAGTTTGTCATCGAAATGTCAAGTTGCACAGATTATTTGTCCCTCAATTGAACCATTATTGACGCTTACATTGCTGCCCTATTCAAGTGTATCCATCCAATTATGGTTGTACCTATTCCGCTGTTGCTGCTTGAAGATAACGAGGCCGATGCCTGCTTGTTGATAGAGATGCTGGAGGAGTCGGATGAACAAGCTTGGCATATGGTTCGTGCGAAGTGTCTGTCTCAAGCCCTAGCGCAACTCAACCAGACCCGATTCGATGTTGCGTTACTGGACCTGTCCCTACCGGACTCCAAAGGTTTAGAGACCCTTGTGCGGATCCACACAGCAGTCCCGGATCTGCCCATTGTGGTCCTGACGGAGCTGGATGATCGGCAACATTCATTACAGGCGCTTGCCCAAGGTGCACAGGACTACTTGGTCAAGGGACAAATCTCTCCAGAGGTTCTCACCCGCGTTTTGCAGTATGCCATTGAACGGGGCCGCATTGTCAGACAATTGCAAGCGGAAGTGGCCGAACGCAAACGCTCTGAACAAATCCTGCGATCGCTAGTCGAAGGTACCGCTGCGGTGACGGGGGAAGCCTTTTTCCGGTCCCTGGTGCGATCGTGTTCAAACCTATTTGGAGCTGGCCCTAGATGAGGGCGATCGCAGGGTATTGCCCCCAATCAACTCCCCGATCTATCCTCTCTGTGAGGATCGCTCAAGTTTGGATTATGGGTGAACGTCTTATCCGCGAAGCTGCGCAAAAAGGCCAGGACATCGCGTTTCTTAAGGGCAATCAGATTTTGTACCCAATCAGCCCATAATTCCTCCATATATCCATCTTTGCCCATAGAGTCAGGCCAAGAGCCTTTTTGTAGAATAGGGTTGGTGCTCTCCAGTTAGGTCAGGGTCTTGCACTGATCGCCCTGACTTGACCGAGAGCCGTTGCCACTATCGCACCCACTGGGAGTCTTGATGAGTACCAATCTGTCCAACACCGCTGCGATCGCCGCCAATCCATTGCTAATCGGGAAAGGGTTACCCCCCTTCGACCAAATTGCGCCTGAACAGGTTGTTCCCGCCATGACCCAACTGATGGCGGACCTGGACACCAGCCTGACCCAATTGGAAACGACCGTACAGCCCACCTGGGAAGGGCTAGTCGAACCCTTACAAGCCCTCGAAGAACGGTTGCGTTGGAGTTGGGGGATGGTCGGGCACCTGATGGGGGTCAAAAACAGTCCCGAACTGCGCGAAGCCTATGAGACCGTTCAGCCGCAGGTGGTGGAGTTCTACAATCGCTTGGGCCAAAGCCGCCCTCTCTACGAGGCGTTTAAGGCCATTCAAGCCAGCGAAGGTTGGGCCACCTTAGACCCCGCCCAACAGCGCATTGTCGATAGTTCCATTCGCAGCGCTCAACTGGCGGGGGTTGGTTTAGAAGGGGACGCGCGATCACGG
>JBAVRC010000343.1:0-3578 GCA_049694615.1 Thermosynechococcaceae cyanobacterium
CCCTAGATTGCAAAAGGCGATAATATGGGCAATCTTGACTGCCGAAAGTCCCCAGGCTGAGTAAAACCGATAGCGAATTGCACTGCCGCTCAAGAGGGCAAGGCCGATACTATTGCTGATGGCAATACTGACCATTGCCGTTAAGGCAGTTTTGCGATAGGGCAAAGGGTGACGAACATACCTCGCGGCTAGGGTATCGTAGCCCGTGAATGCCAAACAATTCATCAGCGTAAAGGCGATCGCCAACCCTAAAAAGTTGCTGGGAATTGCAGCTAAGTTCTGCAAAATTTCTGCAAAAGAATACTGCTGCAATTCACAATGCAAGGTCCAAACGGAAATGCCAAAGAGCGCCAGTCCCAATCCAGCAGGAATGAGGCGAGAGAGGCGTTTGAGTGGCGCAGTAGGTTGGCTCATGAGCCTGGTTTGAAATAGTCGAGCAGGCGATCGCCCGAATCGGCTCTGACCAATCCCACGACGACATCCGGCAGAGATGAAAGGCTGGGATAGACCAAATATCGCGGTTCCCAGCGGGGATGGAATTTTTCTTTATAGGCGTGCAACCCCTTGAAATTATAAAACTGGTTCAGGTGCTCATAAAGATAGTGCATGCCCTTTTCTAACCGAGGTGCTTGTTCTGACCCTCCCACACCCGATAGGGCAGATAAGCCAAGGTTGAACCCGTCGTAGCCTTTTTCTTGAAAATACTGAAACATCGAGACAAACAGGAAATCCA
Source organism: Thermosynechococcaceae cyanobacterium (assembly GCA_049694615.1). Taxonomy (GTDB): domain Bacteria; phylum Cyanobacteriota; class Cyanobacteriia; order Thermosynechococcales; family Thermosynechococcaceae; genus JAAURS01. The sequence goes on from JBAVRC010000343.1 coordinate 734, forward strand.
TAGTGCCGTTCTCCATATTTTTTCGGTGACGCATTAGGTCAATCGTAATTTCATTGATCTGATATTCGCTGACGACATTGGCAAAGACGCTGAGGTGTCCTTGTGCAGTTCTCACGACAGCGATGTCGCACTCGTTTAAGTACGTTTCGTCAAACCAACCGAGGGAAAATTTTTTCTCTGAACCCTGCACCATGCGTAGCCACTCGTCGCTGATGTCTCGCAGTTCCGGGAGCAATTCTGCTGGGAGGGGGGGATGATAAAACTCGACTTGATACCCTAGCTTCTTAAATTTGTTGAGCGTGGTTCGAAAATTTTGTCCTGTTTTGCCCTTTAATGTAAATGTTTTAAGATCGATGATCGCTTCTTCCCCAATTTTCAATACGCGAAACCCAAGAGATGCATAGAGCGCTAGATTGTCGGGCAGGGTTTGATAAAAGGCAGGGTGCCAGTCGTTGCGATCGCAAAATTTCTGAAAGCCCAAAATCGCTTCTTCCCGATCCTCCGGCGGGCCGATGGGATCGCCCAATGCGATCGCACCGCGTCCTTTCGGCACATAGGCAATCATGCTTTGGCCAGAGGGACTGAAATAATAGGCTTTATCATTCAGTAAGGTAAATCTCGCCAGGGACGAGCATCCATAGTGTTCGACAATCGCCTGGGCACATTGTCGTTGCGCAGCAGTGGCAGGCTCTCCATGCAGGAGCACCGGACGCAAGAGCATGAGTAGTGCGTAGGTTAAGGTCACCCCGCCTACCAAGTAGATAGAATCTGCGAAGAATTGTCCGAATCGCCTGATCGGCACTAGCCCTGCATTGTCATCGGTAAAAAACATTGCCAGGGTTTGCGCGACCGCGCCCGGTAAATCGAACCGGACATTGTAGGCGCGATCCAGAAGAAAAAAGCCAGCCGTGCCGTAAGTAAGGGTAAATAGCAAGGATCCAATCAACACCCTCACCCCTTGTGCCATGGCAGGTCGATCAGACTGAGCCGTGAACGTTTTTCGCATTGCCATCAAAAGGATCAGCAGCGCCCCTGCGAAAAGACTTTCCTCGTAATCCAGTCCCTTAATCAGGTGCGAAAAGATCGAAACCACGAGTAGCAGCAAGGTCAAGACCCAAGCCAATCGCTTGCGCCTGAGCAAACCTGTGGCCAAGGTCAACAGAAAAAAGCCGCTTAGTGCTGCAAATAAATGCCCTGAATGTCTCATCTCTAGGGAAGAAATGTCTCTTAGCCAGTTCACCCGCTCTGGCAAGCTGGGCGTGACAGCCGAGAATAAGTTGATAACTCCCATACTCGCGATGAGGAAACCCGTGATCCATAAACCCATCTGGGGTTGTTTTTGAGTTTCCATAGAATCAACTTCTTTAGAGAAATATATGCCTAGACCTATGTCTGCAATCGCTCTTCGAGGAATGTTTCTAGTCGCAGTATCATTTGCTGTTGATCGATGAGTAATGTTTTGAGTTCCACAATTTCATCTTCTAGAATTAAAGTTAACTTGTCCTGCAATAGTTCAATTTCAAGTTCTGCTTTTTGATTGACTTCGTAATCGTGCTTCGCATCTTCTCGGTCAATGGCTGCTTGGCGGTTTTGACTCATCATGATAATCGGAGCCGCGTAGGCCGCCTGAAACGACAACATCAAGTTCAGTAAAATGAAGGGATACGGATCCCAATGCTTTACGACCGCAACGACATTGAGGATGACCCAGAATGCTAGGACAACGCTCTGAATAATAATGAAACGCCACGAACCCATGACTGCAGCGACTTTGTCTGAAACGCGATCGCCCAAAAACAGGGGTTGTTTCGGTAACGTTCGGGCAGGTTTTCGTTCGCGTAACTGCTGGAGGAGCTGATATTCTTCGGGACTGACGCGCGCCCGCATCGGTCTTTTTCGATTCATGTTCTATGTCCTATTTTCTAGAGCCTATGACTGTTGTCCAGTATCCTACTGTTGTTTTTGCAAGGCTGTCTTAAATTGTTGCCCAACATAAGAAAGAGAATCCATGGCGTGTTTATGGTCGTAATTCCATCCATAGTCGGGGCCAGAAAGACCATGACCGCCCGGAAAGGTATAGAAAACATGTTGAACGCCTAATTGCTTGAGCGTTTCATGAAATTGTCGAGTTGAGTCTAGCATTTGCGGTCCGGTTAAATCGTTAAGCCCGGCATCCATGTAAATGCGTAATTGCTTGCGCTGCGCGGCAGGAATTTGCGAAATAAAAGCTTGAGGACTATTTTCAGGTCCGCTGCTATCGGTGAAGTAACCGATCTGACTAAAGAAAATATTGAAATTATTAAGGTGACGTAAACCAATGTTTAACGCCCCCCATCCGCCGGAAGAGAGTCCGCCCATCGCCCAGAACTGAGGGCCGCTTAAGGTGCGATAGCGGGATTTGACGAGACTTGGCAATTCTGAGCCAATTAATGTACCCACCTTCCCATTGGGACCATCATAATAATCGGGGTCGAAGAGCGGACTCGATCCGCGTTTGTCGTTTCCATCTGGCGTAATGACGATGGATTCGGGAAGTTTACCGCTCTGATAGAGGTCGTGGAGGACTGGGACAATACCAATTTTGTCATACCAAGCGCGGGCATCATCGTGTCCTCCATGCAATAGAAAAATGACCGGATAGCGTTTTTGCGGATTTTTATCGTAACTCGGCGGCAAAATGAGTCCGTATTCCCGAATTGCTCCCATAGCTTTGCTATTAAAGCTTTTAAGCTGAAACGCCATCCCCGTTCCCGGTTCGCTGACGACAGGCGGATCTAGTTGGGGCGCTCCGGCAATAAATACATACCAGGCTCCTGCACCCTCTAACAGTGCTAAGACTGTACCT
>JBAVRC010000344.1:0-4580 GCA_049694615.1 Thermosynechococcaceae cyanobacterium
TGTTGAAGGCGCTGAAGCCCTGGATGGCAGACCACAACTATCCCTTCCGCTTCAATACGGAAGCCTCCATCGATCTAGCCGCTGATCAAGAACTGATGGACTTGATGGTGGAGTGCAATTTCAATGCGGTGTTTCTCGGCATTGAAACCCCCGATGAAGACAGTCTAGCAATGACGCAAAAGTTTCAAAATACCCGAAACTCCTTGTCAGACTCTGTGGATAAAATTGTGCAATCTGGTTTACGGGTGATGGCCGGGTTCATTATTGGGTTTGATGGCGAGAAGGCAGGGGCGGGCGATCGCATTGTACGCTTTGTCGAAACGACCACCATCCCCACCGCCATGTTTAGTATGTTGCAAGCCCTCCCCGATACGGCCCTAGAGCATCGCCTGCGAAAAGAAGGTCGTCTGCTGGATCAAACCTCCGGGATGAATCAAACCACCCTCATGAGCTTTATCCCGACGCGCCCCCTAGAAGCGATCGCCCAGGAATATGTCGATGCCTTTTGGACCTTGTATGACCCAGCGAGTTATCTAGACCGAACCTATCGTCACTTCCTGAAACTGGGTGCGCCGAAATGTCCGAGTCGGGTGCGTACAGTGAACTGGGTGAATGTGCGCGCCTTGTTAACCATTTGCTGGCGACAAGGGATTGTGCGTAAAACCCGTTGGCGATTTTGGGTTTACCTCATCGGTATTTTGCACCATAACCCCAAAGTCTGGGAGCCTTACATCGGTATTTGTGCCCTTGGAGAGCACTTTTTAGAATACCGTCAGATTGTCAAAGACCAAATTGGGGTGCAAATGCAGGGACACCTCAAAGCAGTCGCACTGTCCCAACCTCAGGAAGTCGCCGTAACCCGCCAAAATCTAGATGCTGCTTAGACCTTCAAAGAGACATCCCAAACATTCGATCCCTAGCCAGAATCGTTCTCAGCCGTCATAATGATTGGATTAAACAACGGACATTGTTATTCCACGCAGTCTCAAGGAGCATAGAAGCCCTATGCAGGTTTTATTGCTGTACCCACAGTTTCCTAAAAGCTTTTGGTCCTTTGAAAAAGCCCTGGAACTGGTCGATCGCAAGGCCCTCTTGCCGCCCTTAGGACTGGCAACGGTTGCCGCCCTCTTGCCTCAAACCTGGGAATTCAAACTGGTGGATCGCAATGTTCGGGCGGTAACCGAGGCTGAGTGGGCTTGGGCCGATGTGGTCATTTTGTCCGCCATGATTGTGCAAAAGCCAGATTTTGTCGCTCAAATCCACGAAGCCAAACGACAGGGCAAACGAGTTGCGGTGGGCGGTCCATACCCCACAGCATTACCCAAAGAAGCCCTCGAAGCCGGAGCAGACTATTTAATCCTAGACGAAGGGGAAATCACCCTACCGTTGTTTGTGGAAGCCCTGGAACGGGGGCAAGCGTCAGGTATTTTCCGGTCCAATGGCGAAAAGCCGGATGTCACAGACACCCCAATTCCTCGGTTTGAACTGCTGGAGCTAGATGCCTACGACAATATGTCGGTCCAGTTCTCCCGGGGTTGTCCCTTCCAGTGCGAGTTTTGCGACATCATTGTCCTCTATGGCCGCAAACCCCGGACCAAAACCCCTGCCCAACTCCTGGCCGAGCTGGATCGGCTGTACGAATTGGGGTGGCGCAGAACGGTTTTCCTGGTGGATGACAACTTTATCGGCAATAAGCGCAATGTCAAACTGCTGTTGCAGGCCCTCAAGACCTGGATGGCTGACCATGCATATCCCTTCGCCTTTAATACCGAGGCATCCGTCGATTTAGCCCAAGACCCAGAACTCCTAGAGTTAATGGTTGAGTGCAACTTTAATGCAGTCTTTTTGGGCATTGAAACCCCTGATGAAGGGAGTTTGGCCGTGACTAAAAAATTTCAAAACACCCGCGATCCGCTCTCGGACTCAGTGGATACCATTATTCGCGCTGGGTTGCGGGTCATGGCCGGGTTTATTATCGGCTTTGATGGCGAGAAGGCCGGGGCTGGCGATCGCATTGTACGCTTTGTCGAAAAAACGGCGGTGCCCACTCCCCTGTTCAGTATGCTACAAGCCTTACCGGACACCGCCCTCTGGCACCGTCTCGAAAAAGAGGGGCGGATGCGCAGTTCAGAAGCCAACATTAACCAAACGACCTTGATGAACTTCAGCCCCACCCGGCCCATCGAAGACATTGCCCGAGAATATATTGCGGCGTTCTGGACCCTCTACGATCCCGTTAAATACTTAAATCGCACCTATCGCCACTTTTTGAAGCTGGGTGCGCCTCGCCATCAAACCAAGCTCAGAAAAGTCAGTTGGAAAAATTTCCAAGCCTTTGCCACGGTCTGTTGGCGACAAGGGGTTGTGCGCGAAACCCGTTGGTATTTTTGGCGCAACCTTTGGGGGATTTGGCGTCATAACCCCAAGGTTTGGCAACATTACCTGTCCATTTGCGCCTTAAATGAGCATTTTCTAGAATATCGCCAAATTGTTAAGGACCAAATCGAGGCCCAATTGCAAGCTTACTTGGAGGTAGAAGCCCGACATCAACGCCAAACGGTTGATGTCGCTTAAGATCGAGTTTTCAGGATAGCTTGTAAAGATTGTGGCAAGCTGTTGTCTCGTTAGGGGTTCCACAGATTATTGGCGATCATACTAGGGTTCAAGGAAATATGCGCGTTCTATTGGTTTACCCACTCTTTCCTAAAAGCTTCTGGTCTTTTGAAAAAATGCTGGAGCTGGTTGACCGGAAAGCCTTGTTGCCACCACTCGGGTTAATTACAGTGGCAGCCCTGTTGCCGCAAACTTGGGAATTCCGCTTGGTAGACCGCAATACCCGTCCTGTGACAGATGCCGAATGGGACTGGGCTGAACTGGTGATCCTTTCCGCCATGATTGTCCAAAAAGAAGACTTACTTGAGCAGATCGGCGAAGCCAAACGACGGGGCAAAAAAGTAGCGGTTGGCGGTCCCTATCCCACAGCCCTGCCCCAAGATGCAGCATCTGCCGGAGCCGACTACCTCATCCTCGACGAAGGCGAAATAACCCTACCGATGTTTGTCGAGGCGATCGCCGCCGGGGCAACTCAAGGCACCTTTCGGGCCCCCAATGGCGAAAAACCGGATGTGACCTCTACGCCCATTCCGCGCTTCGACCTGTTGGACTTTAAAGCCTACTTTGTCATGCCCGTGCAATTTTCGCGGGGCTGTCCCTTCCAATGCGAATTTTGCGACATCATTGTCCTGTACGGACGCAAACCCCGCACTAAAGCGCCAGCGCAACTGCTGTCCGAGCTAGAAGCCCTTTACAACCTGGGTTGGCGAGGCAGCATCTTTATGGTGGACGACAACTTTATCGGCAACAAGCGCAACGTTAAGTTATTTTTGAAAGACTTAAAGGGGTGGCAAGCCGAACGACGCTATCCCTTTGGCTTTTTAACCGAAGCCTCCATTGATTTAGCCGAAGATACCGAACTGATGGATCTAATGCGCGAGTGCAATTTCGGCACCGTTTTTATTGGTATCGAAACCCCGGACGAAACCAGCTTATCCCTGACTAAAAAATTTCAGAACACCCGCAGTCCTCTGGTCAATGCAGTCGAAACCATCACCCGTGCTGGATTTCGAATTATGGCGGGTTTCATTATTGGATTCGACGGCGAAAAGACGGGGGCGGGGCAACGGGTGGTGCAGTTTATTGAAGAAACGGCCATTCCCATGTCGATTTTTAGTATGTTGCAAGCTCTTCCAGACACGGCACTCTGGCATCGACTGGCCAAAGAAGATCGCCTTTTAGAGGGCAAGTTGGGCACCATTAATCAAACCACCCTCATGAATTTTGTGCCAACCCGTCCCCTAGAGGAAATCACTCAAGAATATATTGACGGTTTCTGGCAACTCTACGATCCCGAGAAATATTTAGACCGCACCTATCGCCACATCATGATGATGGGTCTGCCTCGCGTGAAGGAATCCTTACCGCCCATTACTTGGATAGAAGTAAAAGGATTGTTGACTTTGCTCTGGCGGCAAGGGGTTAAACGTAAAACCCGTGGGAAATTTTGGCAATATAGCTGGAATATTCTTCGACAAAAACCTCAACTCTTGGGCAAGTTCATCTTGACCTGTGCCTACGGCGAACACTTTTTAGAATATCGCCAAGTGGTTCGAGATCAAATTGAAACTCAACTCCGAACTTATCTGAGTACACCGTTAGCCCATGAGCACCCGTATAGACGAGCTAACTCAGAAGACTCAGTTCAAGAGATTGGCGCTGTTGCCAGTTAGCGTTCAGCAGTGTCGAGATATTCTCGACATCTAAGGGTCGGCTAAATAAATACCCCTGAACGATTGGACAGTTTAACATGCGGAGAAATTCCAACTGTTGTTCGCTTTCAACCCCTTCTGCCACCACCTGCAAATCAAGTCCTTGGCCCAGGGCAATCACGGCTTTGACAATTTCCAAATCCTTGGAATTGGGCTGTAAATCGCAAATGAATGAGCGATCAATCTTGAGGGTATTGAGGGGCAGTCGTTTCAAATAATTGAGCGATGAGTATCCAGTCCCGAAATCGTCCATAG
>JBAVRC010000345.1:0-3951 GCA_049694615.1 Thermosynechococcaceae cyanobacterium
CATGTTTATCGAAGACTTTGCCAGTGCGTTGAAGCATTGGGCCGCAGGCGTCAATCTCAAACGCTTTGCTTCATCCCCCAGAGGTCCAAAAAAAAAAGGTTCCTAAACGTGTTTTTGACCCTGAGCACCCCCATGTTTCAACGGCGCGGTTGTTGGAACAATTGAAAAGCTAATACTCACCTTGACAGGGGTAGCTCTAGGACTTAGCAGGAAAAGTCAGCTGGCGTTACAACGGTTCGATCTTCCTCGGCTGCGGGGATTTCCGTGGTGCGGGTCGTCTTCGACTGGGGAACCAATTTATTTCAAGCAAGACAACTGGTGACAGAGCGGTTACAGCAGGCTCAGGGTAAATTGCCCCAAGGGGTCGAAACGTCGCGAATTTCGCCGCCAACTTCCCCTATCGCCACGATCGCCACCTATGCCTTTACGATTGATCGCCAAGCGTCCTCTGGGAACGCGCCCACATCCATGATGGAATTGCGTCGGCTCGTTGACTGGCAGGTAACCAATCGTTTACTCGCCGTTCCGGGCGTCAGCCAAGTCTTGGCGTTTGGCGGGGATGTCCGGCAGTATCAAGTGCTGGTTGACCCTGCCCAGCTAAAAGCATTCGATGTGTCGCTAGAGGAGGTCACTCAGGCGGTGAAAGCCGCAAATGTGAATGCTCCAGGAGGCTATATCATTACCCCCGACAAAGAAACGTTAATTCGGGGCATCGGGCGGGTTGAAGGACTTGAAGATCTCAAGCAATCGGTGGTGACGGCCCGGAAAGGAACGCCTGTAAGACTTTCTGATGTAGCAGAGGTGAAGATTGGCGCTGCGATCCAGCGGGGGAATGGCAGTCTCGACGGTCAACCAGCCGTGATCGTGATGGTGAACAAGCAGCCGCTCATGGACACGCCAACGGTCACACGCTCCGTAGAAGCAGCGATGAAAGAGGTGGTCGCGGGGCTGCCCCAGGATGTGAAGGTAAAAAGCACCTTTAGTCAGGATACCTATATTGAATCCTCCGTCGAAAATGTTCGGGCTGCGTTGATTGAAGGTGGAATCATTGTGGCTCTGGTGCTGATTCCGTTTCTAATGAATTGGCGGATGTTGGTCATTTGTTTTGCCGCACTCGTAATCTCGCTGCTGGTGGGCTTATTACTGCTCAGCGGCCTAGGGCAAAGCTTGAACACAATGACTTTGGGCGGCTTAGCTGTCGCCATTGGCTCAGCTGTGGACGATGCCATTGTGGATGCGGAAAATGTTTACCGTAGCCTGCGGGAAAATCACCATTCGGCTCAGCCTCGCCCTTTACTAGAGGTGGTCTTAGAAGGCTGTCAGGAAGTCCGTGATTCAGTCTTTGGAGCCACGGTAATTACCATCGTCGTGTTTGCTCCTATCTTTGCGCTGACAGGCGTTGAAGGCAGCATTTTTTCGCCGATGGGGTTGGGCTACCTTGCCGCTGTTCTAGCTTCTAGTGCCGCAGCGCTCACGATTACCCCAGCGCTCTGTGCGATTCTTTTGCCCCACGGACATCTGCCGGAAAATGAACCGAAAGTGGCTCGCTTCTTTAAGTCGGTGTATGCACCCTGGCTTAATTTTTCACTGCGACGTTCCGGCATCATCCTAAGCGGTGCGATCGCCCTCTTAGTCGCGGCACTTCTGATTGTTCCAACTCTGGGACGTATCTTTCTCCCAGAGTTTCAAGAACAAACCCTGGTGAATACTTTGTCCCTGTATCCAGGGTCTTCGTTGAATGCAACAGATCGCGCTGCTTTCGTGATGGAAGATGCGCTGAAAAACGACCCCAGCTTTGAATACGTGCAAGTTCGGTCAGGACGGGCTCCCGGCGATGGGGATGCAGCTGGCGTGAATCTCGCCCATGTCGATATCGGCATTAGCGATGAAGGGATGAAGCAGCGCGATCGAACCTTGGAACGCCTGCGAAAAGAATTCAACAAAATTCCGGGCGCAGCGCCCAGTGTTGGCGGCTTTATTACCCATCGGATGGATGAAGTGTTGTCTGGGGTCAGAAGTGCGATCGCCGTCAAAATTTTTGGACCTGATTTGACGCAACTGCGAACCATTGGTCAACAGGTTGAGGCTCAAATGAAAACCGTCGAGGGCATCGTGGATTTACAGCTAGAACCCCAGGTGCCGATTCCGCAAATTCAAATTAAGTTTGATCGCGCAGCGGCAAGTCGCTATGGTCTGACAGTTGGATCGCTATCCGACACCGTTGAGACAGCCCTCAATGGGCGCGTCGTGTCTCAGGTCTTAGAAAATCAGCAAACCTTCGACTTGCTGGTTTGGCTGAAGCCCGAAGCCCGAAACAGCCTAGAGACAATCCAGAACTTGCTAGTCGATAGACCCAATGGCGAAAGAATTCCCCTGGCGCAAGTCGCTCAGATTATCAACGGCACTGGCCCCAATACCATTAGTAGAGAGAAAGTCTCGCGTTTAATCGTCGTGGCTGCCAATGCGAAAGGACGAGATTTGCGATCGATGATGACTGAGATGCAGTCCAAAATCAAGAATAGTGTGCCCTTACCCGCAGGTTATTACATCCAGTACGGCGGGCAGTTTGAAGCCGAGGAACGCGCCACTCAAAACATCTTGGTCTTTAGTGCGATCGCTTTTATCGCAATCACGATTTTGATGTACCTGTTGGTGAAATCAATTCCTTCAACCCTTGCGATTATGATTAACCTGCCGATTGGCTTAGTCGGCGGGTTAATTGCGGTTGCGCTAACGGGCGGTGTGCTGTCGGTCGCGTCTTTGGTCGGGTTTGTCACGCTATTTGGGGTTGCCACGCGCAACGGTCTGTTACTGGTGGACAACTACAACACCAAGTTTGCGGAGGGAATGCCGTTAAAAGAGTTGTTGATCAAAGGCTCAATGGAACGATTGAATGCCATTCTGATGACGGCTTTCACATCAGCGCTGGGTTTAGCACCCCTAGCGTTCTTTGGCGGCTCCGGGAAGGAGATTCTTCAGCCCCTGTCCATTGTCGTTTTAGGAGGCTTGTTTACCTCAACCGCCCTCACGTTGCTTGTGATTCCTGCCCTATATTCTCGATTTGGCAAGTATTTATTTTCAAGCTCAAGATTGCCTGTCAGCAATAACGGCAAGGTTAGCGAGATTGCCCTAGGAAAAGCCCAAAATGTTTAACTTTTTGCTGAATGGTATTGTCAAATGGTCGATCGCCCAACGTTGGCTGGTTGTAATAGCCTGCATCCTTATTAGTCTCTGGGGACTGCGAGTGATTACTCAAATGCCTCTGGATGTGTTCCCGGCCTTTGCCCCGCCTCAAGTAGAGATTCAAGCAGAAGCCTCTGGACTAGCACCTGAAGAAGTGGAGTCTTTAGTCACGCGCCCGATTGAGAGCGCTATTAACGGAACTCCTGGCTTAATCTCGCTGCGGTCTGCATCTGGAATTGGCATTACGTCCGTCAAAGCTGTTTTTAGCCAAGACACCGACATTTACCGCGCTCGTCAACTGGTAACAGAACGATTGCAGCAGGTGCAAAGTGCATTGCCTCAAGGGGTAGACCAGCCAGAAATTTTGCCTGTTAGTTCGCCCTTGGGCTGGGCTGTTAAATACACCTTTTCCAGCGACAACATTTCACCAATCGAAATGTGGCGCATTGTGAGGTGGGATGTTAGAAATCGCTTGTTGGCCGTCCCTGGGGTTAGCAATATCTTTATCTATGGCGGCGATGAGCGTCAGTATCAAGTTTTGGTCGATCCAAACCGTTTGAAAGCTTACGACGTATCCCTAGCAGAGGTCAGCGAGGCTGTACAGAAAGCCAACGTTAATGTCCCCGGCGGATTTCTAATTACTCCCGATCAAGAAAACTTGATTAGGGGGATTGGCCGAATCGAGTCGATTGACGCGCTCAAGCGCTCGGTGATTAAAGCCCCCCAAGGCAAGCCTATCCTGCTGGAACAAGTGGCAGAAGTCAAAAT
>JBAVRC010000346.1:0-3741 GCA_049694615.1 Thermosynechococcaceae cyanobacterium
TATGGGTCCCTCGCGATGAATGTTGACCAATCCAAACTACAGCAACGGGGTCAGGCGATCCACCAATTGTTCGGGGGGCATCACGCCTTCTAGGCGTTCCACAGGTTGCCCTTTCTTAAAGAGCACCAAGGTGGGTAACGCATGGATTTGATACTGGCTGGCAATTTCGGGATAGCGATCTGTGTCGATCTTGACGATCTGTAATTTGTCCCGCAGTATCGCTTGCACCTGCTCCAAAATGGGGGCTAGCATGCGACAGGGTCCGCACCAAGTGGCATAAAAATCAACCAATACGGGCTTCTCAGCCGAGGTAAGCATGTCTTCAAAACTGGCAAATTCCTGCTTTTTAGCTGCCATAGATCATTCCTTCCCAGATTTTAGCCACAATCAATATCAAGCCTGAACCCACAACCATCTCTCGACGATATTAATACAGTGGGGCTGGTTTTGCCTTAATTCGCTTGGCGATCGGCCTGACCCGTTTTACGACCTTGATGAGATAACTGTAGTCCGGGGGCTTGGCATTGGCCACATAATCTGCACCAGCGGCCACGGAAGGTGGGGCTGATTCAAGGGCTTGGCGCACTTGTTCTTGCAGGTTGCGATCCACACCAGGGCCAACCAGCACTGCCCCAGAAGGGACCGGATGTCCATCCCGGAACAAGATGCGGAATTTGGTTTGGCCCACCGTCGTGCGGTATCGCTCAAATTCGGCCACGGATAAGGCTCCTGCGGCCACAGATCCCTTACTAATCCACTCCAGCATTGTTTGAGGGGTTGGGGCCAATCGAATTTCCGTAAAGGTCATCCCGTACAGGTTATAGACCGGAAAGTAGTACCCGGTTGCAGACCCCACTTGCCCGAGGGCAATGGTGGCGTTGGCCAGATCGCTTAATTTTTGCTGGGGACTGTCCTGTTTAACCACAATCACGGAGCGCTCTTTTTCCCCGCCGCCTTGGGGCAGCAGGGGGATATATTGATTGTCGGCAATGGCGATCGCGGCTAACCCAGGGGGCGCAAACACGACATCCCAGGCTTTGCGCTCAATCTGTTGCACAGCTTGGACTTCGTTAAACGCGGGCTCCAGCTCGATAATACTTTTGAGCTGGGAGGCTAAGTGGTTTTTTAAATCTTGGTATTGCTCCAGGGAACGGCTCCCTTGCCCATAGCTGACCACCCCAACCGCCAGCTTCTTTTGCGCCGAAAGGTCCGACGAGCCACAGGCTGTTAACACAAAAAGTAAGAATGACAGACCGAAAACACGGCGCACGAGCATCATAAAAAAATAAGCACTGACATGCTAATAACTTATACTAGATGTGACTCAGATCCGAGTCATCTTACTTTAAGTTTAATTAAATTCACAAATTTAATTGATTTATTAACAAACAAAAATCATTAAGCGCTACGGCAAGGAGAACACCATGCTCAGTCGATTTAAGTTGAGCGGCAAGCTTAATTTGATTATAGCTATAGTATTTTTTGTTATTATTGTAATCAATGGCTTTATATTATCTCAGATTTTACAAAATGATGCGGAGAAAGAAGTTGCGTCTAAAGCTGCTTTGCTCATTGAAACCATGGGAGCGGTAAGAGACTATACAAGTACTCAAGTCAATCCAGAGTTAGCACCTCGCTTAGAAACAGAAGAACAATTTCTCCCGCAAACGGTGCCGGGATATTCCGCTCGTGAAGTATTTGAAAATTTGCGAAAACAGGAGCAATATAGCGATTTCTTTTATAAGGAAGCGACGCTCAATCCAACCAATCTTAGAGATAAAGCCGATAAATTTGAAGCAACCGTTGTTGATCAATTTCGCAAGCAATCTGATCTCAAAGAACTGTCTGGTTTTCGTTCTTTTGCCAGTGGCAATATTTTTTATGTTGCTCGACCCATTGCCATTACAAAAGAGAGTTGCTTACGGTGTCATAGTACGCCAGAAGCCGCTCCCAAGAGTCAGATTACAACCTATGGCAGCGATAATGGATTTGGCTGGAAATTAAACGAGATTGTAGGAGCTAAAATTGTTTCTGTTCCCGCCAGCAAAATTTTAGATAGTGCCCATCGTTTACAGTTTTTGGTAATTGGCATTTTGACGGTTGGTTTTTTGATTGCGATTGGTGTCCTCAACTGGTTCCTGCGATCTGCGATTGTCAATCCGCTCACCAAAATGTCTCGGTGGTCTAAGGAGCTCAGTACGGGCAATATGACGGCTGAGTATCAACATGAATCGACGGATGAAATTGGCGTATTGGCGACGTCTCTCAATCGACTCAAAGTTAGCTTGGAAATGGCCATGAATATGCTGAATCAACCGCAAGACGATGAGTTATAAAAACCTTCAGTCGCGGTTTGCGATAGCAGATGCCCCCGTCAGCGATGATAAGACTGAAGGGTATTAACTTAATGCAGGACAGTGTTACCGATCAGCCCTCACCCCCAACCCCTCTCCCATTGGGAGAGGGGAGCCAAGTCTTGTTTCCTCTCCCATTGGGAGAGGGCTAGGGTGAGGGCTGATTGGGCATCCCGCTTTATGCTCTATCCCGAACTGAACACTGAGATAATTTATGGTGCAACTCCGCATAGGCAACGGGTACGATATTCATCGCCTTGTCCCAGACCGTCCGCTGATCCTCGGCGGCATTTCCATTCCCCATGAACTGGGGCTCCTCGGCCACAGCGATGCCGATGTGCTCACCCATGCCATTATGGATGGCTTGTTAGGGGCGCTGAGCTTAGGTGACATCGGTCATTATTTTCCCCCCACCGACCCCCAATGGAAAAATGCCGATAGCCTGAAACTCCTCGAACAAGTTCATGGATTAATCCAAGCGCGTGGCTGGCAGATTGGCAATATCGACTCTGTTATCGTCGCCGAACGTCCTAAGCTCAAACCCCACATTGGGGCTATGCGCGATCGCCTTGCCCAATCCCTCGGCCTCCAACCCGACCAAGTTGGCATCAAAGCGACGACGAATGAGCAGCTTGGACCCGAAGGTCGCGAAGAAGGTATCGCGGCCTACGCGGTCGTGCTGCTTGCGTCAGCCCCTTAAACGAGATTGGCCTGATGAAATCTCGGCTAGAGTAAGAGATAAATGCGGTGCAGAGCAATAACCCATGACAAGGACCGGAATTGGTATTAGAACCGCTCAGGATCGGTCAGAACGGATGGTGGGCCAGATCCATATCTACGACGGTGCAGGCAAAGGCAAATCCCAGGCTGCACTGGGAGTTGTGCTCCGTTCGATCGGGCTGGGTATTGGTTCCGTCTGGCAAACCCGTGTCTTGCTCCTCCGTTTTCTGAAAGGACCGGGGCGCACCTACGATGAAGATGCAGCCATTGAAGCCCTGCAACGGGCCTTTCCCCATCTCATTGACCAAGTTCGCACCGGACGGGCCGAATTTTTTGACGCGGAAGGCATTTCCCGTTTTGATCGCCTGGAAGCGCAGCGCGGCTGGGATATTGCCAAAGGGGCGATCGCCTCTGGACTCTATTCTGTGGTGGTGTTGGATGAACTGAATCCGGTTTTGGATTTGGGCCTATTGCCGGTGGATGAAGTGGTGCGATCGCTCAAGGACAAACCGGAGCACCTTGAGGTTATTACCACCGGACGCGGCACCCCCCAAGCCTTGATCGATATCGCCGACCTTCACTCTGAAATGAGGTTTCATCCGATTGAGGGGAACAAACAGGGCATTACCGGCATTGAAATTTATACCGGGGAAGGTAAGGGTAAGTC